>DASVEC010000001.1:0-3498 GCA_036380755.1 Iamia sp.
CCGGGTCCGCGTGGTGCCCAACGGGATCGACCTGGAGCGTGACCCGCCGCCGATCGACCTGCGGGAGCAGATCGGCGTGCCGGCCGGCGCCCCGCTCGTCGGCACCATCTCCCGGCTGGTCCCGCAGAAGGACCCGCTCACCTGGGTGGCGATGGCCGCCCGCGTCGCCGACGAGATCCCCGACGCCCACTTCGTCGTGGTCGGCGACGGCGCCCTCCGCCCCGAGGTCGACACCGCCGTCGCCACCGCCGGGCTGACCGGCCGCCTCCACGTCGTGCCCCACCTCCCCGAGGCCGATCGGGCGCTGACCAGCCTCGACGTGTTCGCCATGTCGTCGGTGTTCGAGGGCGCCCCCTACGCCCCCATGGAGGCCATGCGGGCCGGCGTCCCCCTCGTCCTGACCGACGTGGCCGGCAGCGCCGACCTGATCGACGACGGCATCGACGGCCGCATGGTCCCGCCCCGCGACGCCGACGCCCTCGCCGCCGCCGTGGTCGAGCAGCTCACCGCCACGCACCTCGCCGAGAAGCGGGCGGTGCAGGCCCTGCGGACCGTCGCCGAGCGCTTCGGCGGACCCGAGATGGGCCGCCGCACCCGGGCGGTCTACGAGGAGATCACCGCTCGCTAGCGAATACATCCAGGACCCCCCGGACGACCCCATCGCCGGGACGTTGCCGCTCACGCCGAAGGAGACGCCGTCCATTGGAGCTGCGCCGCTACCTGGCCCTCCTCCGCCGCCGGTGGATCCTCATCCTGCTGACCGTCGTGGTCGCCCTGGTGGTCGGCTGGTCGATCACCCCGAGGACCGACACCTACACGGCCCGCAGCAAGCTCTACATCGGCTCGCGCACGATCGAGTCGGACCAGAACGACCTGTCCGGCGACCGGGCCCTGGCCCTCGACCGCCTCGTCGTGACCTTCTCGGTGATGATCGACAGCGAGCCCATCGCGGCCCGGGCCATCGACCTCACTGGCGAGGAGGTCTCGGCCGAGAACCTGGTGAACAAGACCACGACGCAGCCCGAGCCGGCGACCCAGCTGCTCTACATCGACGTGGTCGACGCCGACCCGGCCCGCGCCCAGGCCCTCGCCAACGGGCTGGCCGACGCCTTCGTCGAGCAGGTCCAGGACTTCGAGCCGGGCACCGCCACCGGCGGCGAGGGCGACGTCCCCGTGCTGCCGGCCTACATCTTCGAGCGGGCCCGCCTGCCCACCGTCCCCGAGTCCAACGGGCTGATGAAGAACCTGCTCCTCGCGTCCCTTCTGGGCGCGGGGCTGGCCGTGGCCGTCGTGCTGCTCCTCGACTACCTCGACATCAGCATCCGCACCCCCGACGACGCCGAGCGGCTCATCGAGCTGCCCGTGCTGGGCGTGATCCCGACGCTCGACATCCCCCCCGGGCCGGGGGGTGGACGTGGCCGCTGAGATGTCTCGCCGCGCCCTCAAGCGGGCCCGGCGCGCGCCCGCCCCCGGTGGCTTCGTCTCGCACGACGAGGCCTTCCGCACCCTGCGGTCCAACGTCCTCGTCGCCACCAGCGACCTGGCCAACCCCTGCGTCATCGTCACCAGCGCGGTGCCGGGCGAGGGCAAGACGTCGACCTGCGCGGCGCTGGCCGAGGCGATCGCGGCGTCGGGGCCGATGGTCGTCGCCGTCGACCTCGACCTCCGCCGCCCGGACCTCCACACCCGCTTCGGCGTCGACAACGCCCGGGGCGTGAGCGACGTGCTCAGCGGTCGCGCCACCGTCGCCGACTGCCTCGTGCGCGTCGGCCTGACCGGCGACGCCGCCACCGTCGACTCCGGACCCGACGAGGACCGTGGCTACCCGGGCCGGGGCGCCCTGTTCGTACTGCCCGCCGGCAACCCCGTCAGCCACCCGTCCGAGCTGCTCGGCGGGCCCCGCACCGCCCAGGTGCTCGAGGCGCTCGGCGAGCACGCCGACTTCGTCCTGATCGACACCCCGCCGGTGCTGCCCGTGGCCGATGCCCTCGGCGTCGGCCGGCTCGTGTCCGGTGCGCTGCTGGTGGTGGAGACGGGGCGGGTCCCGCTCCCGGCGGTGCAGCGGGCCAAGGCCGAGCTCACCCGCAACCAGATCCGAGTGCTGGGCACGGTCCTCAACCGCTTCGAGGACCAGGGCAGCCTGGCGCCGTACCACTACGACTACACGGCCGATGCGGCTCCGTCGGCCACGACGGTGGGCGACCTCTCCCGTCTGCTCGGACGTAGCAGCCGCAACGGCTCGCGCCCCGTCTGATCCGCAGGATGCGACGGGGCGACCACACGTCCGGACGCCGGCCGGCCCAGGGCCGCCGAGCTGCCCGCCGGAGGTCCACCCGGCGCTGGGTCGTGCTCGTGGTCGTCGGCGTCGGCCTGATGGTCGGGGCCTTCGCCGCCCTCTCGCTGGCCCGCGCCGCCTCGGACCTCCGGTCGGCCCGCGACCAGCTCGACGACGTCCAGGCCCTGGTCGAGGACGGCCGCATCGGTGAGGCCGAGGACCGTCTCGACAGTGCCTACGGCCACGCCTCGGCCGCCAACGGCCGGCTCTACGGCAACCCCGCCCTCGACCTGGTCGGGGGGCTGCCGATCACGGGCGACAACCTCCGGTCGCTGCGGCAGTCGACCGGCGACAGCCTCGAGCTGATCGACGCCGGCCGGCGGATCCTGCGGGCCGGGCGCCCGCTCGCCGACGAGAGCGGCCGGCTGGAGGTCTCGCTGCGGTCCGGCCGGGTCGACGCCGCCGGCATCGTCGCCGTGCGCCGGCAGCTGGCCGCCGCGGCCGCCGCCCTCCCCCGCCGCGACGACAGCGACGACTCGCGGTGGCTGGTCGGCCCGGTCCGCGACCTGCACGACGAGGTGGCCGACGAGTCCGAGTCCCGCGCCCGCCAGTTCCGGTCCGTGGCCCAGGGCCTCGAGATCGCCGAGGACCTCAGCGGCGCCCACGGGCCCCGCCGTTTCCTCGTCGCCGTGGCCAACCCGGCCGAGATGCGGGGCGCGGGCGGGATGATCCTCAGCTACGGCGTGCTGGAGGCCGAGGGCGGCCAGGTCGAGGTCGGGGAGTTCGGGCGGATCGACGAGCTCAACCTGACCGAGCCGGTCCCGACCGACGGGCTCGGGTTGCCCGACGACCTCCTGGCCCGCTGGGAGGGCTTCGAGATCACCCAGCGGTGGCGCAACACGACCGCCCCGGCCGACCTCACCGTCGTGGGCCCGACGCTCGCGGCCATGTACGAGCAGGCCACCGGCGAGCGGGCCGACGGCGTGATCCAGGTCGACCCGGTCGGGCTGGCGGCCCTGCTGGAGGCGACCGGGCCGATCGAGGTCGGCGAGCTGGGCACGGTCGACGCCAGCAACGTCGTCGCCCTGACCCTCAACGAGGCCTACATCCGCTACCCCGACATCGACGAGCGGTCCGACGTGCTGGCCGATGTGGCCGAGGCCGCCTTCGACCGCCTCCTCGACGGCGAGATCCCGTCGCTGCGGGGGCTGGGCGAGGCCCTG
>DASVEC010000002.1:0-5233 GCA_036380755.1 Iamia sp.
TGGTCGAGCCGCCCGTCTCGACCCGGTCCGGCAGCGAGTCGTCGTCGGGATCGGTCTCGGTCGACGTCGAGCTCGAGGCGGTGTCGTCGTCCCCCCGGCCGCCGGACCCGCGGTCGGCGTCGTCGGCATCGGACGGCGCGATCCGGGTCCCGAGGGTGACACCGGTCGTGTAGAAGGCGGCCACGGCGCCCCCCAGACCCAGGACGGTGACCGTCACCGCCACCACCGAGGCGCGCCGCGACCGGGCCCAGGGACGGCGCGGGCCGTCGCCGAGAGGGACGGGGGATCGGGGGGAGGGGGCCATGTGGTCGACGGACGATCGTCCGCGGTCTGTGACAGAATCGTAATCGATCTGTCACATACCTTCCCGGCCCGCTCTCGGGAAACATGGTGACTTCGGTCACGGTGGGTGAGGAGATCGCCCACCGTGCGTCGAACTGAGCCTGGCGTTGCCTCCTGCGCCACTCGCAGGCTCGCCGGCGGGGGCTCAGTCGGTGCCGGGGCGGCGCTTCTCCTCGGCCTGGCCCCGGTCGGAGGCGCCGGCCGGCAGGGCCCGGGCGATCTCCTCGGCCGTCGGCTCCCGCTCACGACGGGCCGCGGCCGGCAGCAGGTCGACGATCGCCGCCATCATCCGCTTGGTGTCGGCGTCGAGGCTGCGGTACTTCATGTCGACCGGCGGCCCGACCCGGACCCGGACCGTCGGCGGGTCGGTCAGGTTGGTGACGTCCGGGAACCGGGCGTTGCGCGGCCACACCTGCTCGGTGCCCCACAGGCCGACGGGGACGACCGGCGCCTTCGTCATCTTGGCCAGCTTGGCCGCGCCCCACCGGCCCTTCAGCTCGGTGTCGTAGAAGGCCCGGCCCCGAGGGATCGTGCCCTGGGGCATGATCGCCACCGCCTGACCCGCCTCCAGCGCCTCGGCGGCCGCCTTGAGGGGCTCGTCGGAGCCGGTGCCCCGGTCGACGCGGATGCCACCCATGGCCGTGGCGATCTGGCCCACGACGGGTGCGTCGAAGACCTCCTTCTTCCCCAGGAAGCGGAGGGGCCGGCCGACCCGGGCGATCGTGAAGCCGATGGCGAGGGGGTCGAAGTAGCTGCGGTGGTTGCCTACGAGGATGAGCGGGCCGTCCTTGGGGATCCGCTCGATGCCGTCGATGTCGAAGCGCACCCACGGGAACAGCGCCGGCTGGGCCAGCAGCTGCAGGGCCCGTTGGGGCTCGATCCCACCCAGCTTGGGCACGCCGGCGGGGACGTCGAAGTGCATGCTCGGCCAGCGCCGGAGGGCGGCGACCACCCGGAGGCGGGGGTCGGGGTTCACCGCGGTGGCGTGGCGGACGGCCGACAGCAGGGGCAGGTCGTAGATGCTGTCGGAGTAGGCCCAGCTGCGGCCCAGGTCGACGCCGTGCTCGCCGGCCCAGTCGCGCACGGCGGCGAGCTTGCCCGGGCCCCAGACGAAGTGGCCGTCGACGGTGCCGTCGTAGGCCCCGTCCCTCTCGCCGTAGCGGGTGGCGACGACGTCGTCGATGCCGAGACGCTCGGCCAGCGGCGCGACCAGGTCGTAGGGCGACGTGGTGGCCATGACCACGAGCCGGCCGGCGGCGTGGTGCTCGTCGATCAGCAGCCGGGCGTAGGGCAAGACGTCCTCGGCCAGCCGCTCGGCGGCGACCTTGCCCGCCTCCTGCACGACCGATCGCTTCCACCCCGACGCCACCCGGGCGGCCTGGCGGGTGAGGAGCATCGACGGCAGGGTCTCCCCCACCACGTCGAAGAGCTTGTAGACGAGGTTCTCGCCCGGGATGGGCCGATCGGGGATGACCCCGGCGCCCCGCAGGGCCTCGGTGATGACCGGGCCGCTGGCCCCCCCGAGGAGGGTGCGGTCCAGGTCGAAGAAGGCAGCCTCACGCGATCCGGGCACGAGTCGACCGTACTCCCGGCCGGTCGGCCAGACTCACGCCGTGGATCTGCGCCAGCTGGCCGCCCTGGCCGCCGTGGCCGACCACCGGTCGTTCTCGGCCGCCGCGCGTGCGCTCCACACGGTGCAGTCGAACGTGTCGAGCCACGTGGCCAACCTCGAGCGGGAGCTGGGCGTCGAGCTGGTCGATCGGGCCACCGGCGACCTCACCGACGAGGGCCGGATCGTCGTCGACCGGGCCCGGCGGGTCCAGATCGAGCTCGATGCGGTCGTGTCGGACCTCGCCGCCCACGCCGGCACCGTCACCGGCCGGGTGCGCCTGGGGATGATCGGCACCGTCGGCGCCTGGGTGCTCCCCCTCCTGATCCCGGCCCTCGCCGGCGCCTACCCCGGCATCCACCTGGTGATCGTCGACGCCACCACCACGTCGCTCCTGCCCCAGGTGATCGCCGGCACCCTCGACGCCGCCGTGGTCAACCTGCCCTTCACCGACCCCGACCTGGTGGCCGAGCCGCTGTTCGAGGAGGAGCGGGTCGTGCTGGCGCCACCCGGCCACGCGCTGGCCCGGCGCAAGCGGGACCGGATCGCCCTGACCGAGCTGGCCCACCACCACCTCCTGCTCGAGCCGCCGGGCACCGCCTTCCGCGACGACCTCGACGCCGCCGCCGACCGGGCCGGGATCCGGCTCACCCCGCTGGCCGAGGTCGACGGCATGCGGGCCCTGGCCGCCCTGGCCCAGGAGGGCTTCGGCGCGGCCGTCCTGCCCGCCACCGCCGCTCCCATCCCGCCCCCCCAGGGCTGGCGCCGGCTGGAGATCACCGGGCTGGGCCCCCGCACCGTCGGCCTGGCCACGAGCCGCCGCACCCGGCCCTCGGCCCCCGCCCGCGCCGTGGTCGACGCCGTGCGCCACCTGCTCGAGACCGAGGGCCCCGGGCGTCCCGGTGTCCGGGTGCTCGCCCCGGGTGAACCGCAGGAGAACTGATCCTCCCTGGTCCCGGCGGCCACGGGCCGGCGGTACATTGTCGGCGCAGACGACGAGAGAAGGACGCGGCGTGGCCGAGAGCGTGACGATCACCGACAACAGGACCGGCGAGTCGATCGAGGTCCCGATCGTCGACGGGGGGATCGACTCCGCCCAGTGGAAGAAGCTGCTCGGCAACACCTGGTTCTACGACCCGGCCTACACCCAGACCGCGGCCACCTCGTCGGCCATCACCGAGATCGACGGCGAGGCCGGGATCCTCCGCTACCGCGGCTACCCCATCGAGCAGCTGGCCGAGAAGAGCAGCTACCTCGAGGTCGCCTACCTGCTGATCTTCGGCGAGCTGCCCACGGCCGAGCAGTTCGAGCCGTGGGTCCACGACATCACGTACCACACGTTCATCCACGAGAACGTCCGCAAGCGCTTCCTCGAGGGCTTCCACCACGACGCCCACCCGATGGGGATGCTCGTCTCGGCCATCGCCGCCCTGTCGACCTTCTACCCCGACGCCAAGAGCATCGAGGACGAGGACAACCGCTACCGCCAGACGGTGCGGCTCATCGCCAAGATGCCCACGCTCGCCGCCGCCTGTCACCGCTTCAGCGTCGGCCAGCCCTTCGTCTACCCCGACAACGGCCTGGGCTTCACGGCCAACTTCCTGTCGATGATGTGGAAGATCGCCGAGCCCCGCTACGAGGCCAACTACGCCCTGGCCCACGCCCTCGACACCCTGTTCATCCTCCACGCCGACCACGAGCTCAACTGCGGCACGGCGACGATGCGGATGATCGGCTCCTCCAACGCCGACCCCTACTCCGCCGCCGCCGGCGCCGCCGCCGCCCTCTACGGGCCCCGCCACGGTGGCGCCAACGAGGCGGTGATCCGCATGCTCACCCAGATCGGGTCGATCGACGAGGTCCCCGCCTTCGTCGAGGCGGTCAAGGAGGGCAAGGGCAAGCTCCAGGGCTTCGGCCACCGGGTGTACAAGAACTACGACCCGCGGGCCCGGATCATCAAGCAGACCGCCGACGAGGTCTTCGAGGTCACCGGCAAGAACCCGCTGCTCGACATCGCCCTGAAGCTCGAGGAGGTCGCCCTCAACGACGACTACTTCAAGAGCCGCAAGCTGTACCCCAACGTCGACTTCTACTCCGGCCTCATCTACCAGGCCATGGGCTTCCCCACCGAGATGTTCACGGTGCTCTTCGCCATCCCCCGCATGGCCGGCTGGCTGGCCCACTGGAAGGAGCTGCGGGAGCAGGACCAGAAGATCGCCCGGCCCCGCCAGCTCTACACGGGTGCCCCCGAGCGGCCCTACGTGTCCATCGAGGACCGCTGACCGCCCCTCTCGGCTCCCCCTGGTCGCCGCCGTCCGGATGGCGGCGACCCGAGCAGGTCCCGCTGGCGGCGCCCCTGGGTCGCCGGCTCTGGGCCCGCGCCATCGACATCGCCCTGAGCCTGCTGATCCTCTACATCGTCACCCGGATCGTCCCCGCCCCCCGCCTGCTGGCCCGCATGGTGCTGGGCCTGGGCGCCATCACCGCGGCGGAGGCCCTGTTCGTCCTCCAGCTCCGGGCCACCCCCGGCAAGCTGGCCACCGGGCTGCGGGTGGCCGAGCTCGACCGGGCCCGCATCGACCAGACCACCGCCTGGACCCGCGGCCTCGTCACGACGATCGCCAGCCTGGCCGTGATCCTGGCCCTGCCGGCCATGGCGGTCATGACCCGGAGCCCGGCCGGCTTCGTCGTGGGCGGGATGGTCGTCGCCATCGCCGGCGGCTACGGCCTCGGGGTCGTCGCCTTCCCCTCGCGCCGCGGCGTCGCCGACCGCATCGCCGGCACCATCGTCGTGCCGTTCGAGGCCCCCGATCTGATCACGCGCGCCGACGTCGAGGCCGAGGACGAGGTCACCCGGCCCCGCCCCGTCACACCGTGGGGGCCGGTCGCCGCCATCGACGCCCGACGGAGGGCCCGGGCCGGCCGGCTCGACGACTCCCCCCTCCTCCTGGTGACGCTCGTGGCCGTCACCGTGGCGTGGACCTTCGACGCCGTGCCCGCGGCCATCGCCCTGGCGGCGCTCTTCGCCGTCGTGCTCGTGATCGACGAGACGGCCCGCATCGGCCGTGACGGCGGCACGTCGGGGCACCGGCGGGAGGGGCTGGCCGTCCTCGACGAGGCCACCGGCGAGGCGCCGGGCCGGACCGCCTCGATCGCCCGCGCCGTCACCTTGGCCGTCTTCTGGCTGTTCCCGCCGCTGCTCGTGCTCCTGGCCCTGTGGGTGCAGCTCTCGCCCACCGGACGGGGCCCCCACGACCTCGTGGCCGGCACGGTCGTCGTCGA
>DASVEC010000003.1:0-5277 GCA_036380755.1 Iamia sp.
CCGAGGTGTGCGTGGCCTGGGAGGCCGAGACGGCGGCGGCCGAGGCGGCCGGCATCCGGGTCGCCCATCTCCGCACCGTGGTGGTGCTGGCCAAGGAGGGCGGGGCGCTCGGCAAGCAGCTCCTGCCGTTCAAGCTGGGCCTCGGTGGCAAGGCCGGCCGGGGCGACCAGTGGTTCCCGTGGATCACCCGGGACGACCACGTCCGGGCCGTGCGGTTCCTGCTGGAGACCGACGTGCGGGGTCCCGTCGACCTCACCGCGCCGAACCCCGTCACCAACGTCGAGTTCGTCCGCACCCTGGGCGCTGTGCTGGGCCGGCCCACGATCATCCCGATCCCCGGCTTCGTGCGGAAGCTGCCGGGCGGCGTCGGCCCGCTGGTCGACAACCTCCTGTTCGCCAGCCTGCGGGTGCTGCCCCGCGTGCTGACCGACGCCGGCTTCACCTGGCGCCACGAGACGCTCGAGCCGGCGTTGAGGGCGATCCTCAGTCGTCCGTGACGGTGACGCCCCGCCAGAAGGCGACGCGGTCCTTGATCTCGGCCGCCGCCGCCTTGGGCTCGGGGTAGTACCAGATCGCGCCCTGGTTGACCTGCCCGTCGACCACCAGGTCGAGGTAGCTGGCCGTGCCCTTCCAGGGGCAGATCGAGGTCTCGCTGCTGTCCCGGGTCTCAGCGGTGAGGGCCTCACGGGGGAAGTAGTGGTTGCCCTCCACGACGACGGTGTCGTCCGAACGGGCGATGACGGTTCCGTTCCAGGTGGCGGTGGCCATGGGGTGCTCCTCGGGGCTGCGGGGGGCTTGGTTCAAGCGCCCGGAGCCCCGAGGGCATTCCCTCAGGTCACTTTGGCTGCATCCGGATGCCGCCGTCGATGCGGATGGTCTCGGCGTTGAGGTAGCTGTTGGCCAGCAGCTCGAGGGCGAGGGTGGCGAACTCCTCGGAGGTGCCGAGACGCTTGGGGAACAGGACGCCGGCCCGGAGACGGTCCTTGAACTGCTCCGAGGCCTCGCCGGTGCCGTAGATCGGGGTGTCGATCAGGCCGGGGGCGATGCAGTTGACCCGGACGCCGACGGCCGAGAGGTCACGGGCGATCGGCAGGGTCATGCCGACCACGCCGCCCTTGGAGGCGGAGTAGGAGGCCTGGCCGATCTGGCCGTCGAAGGCGGCGACCGAGGCCACGTTGACCACGGCGCCGCGCTCGCCGTGCTCGTCGGCCGGCTCGTTCTGGCTCATGGCCGTGGCCGCGATGCGGATCATGTTGAAGGAGCCGACGAGGTTGACCTCGATGACCTTCTTGAACACCTCGAGGTCGTGGGCCGAGCTGTACTCGCCGTCCTTGCCGATCGTGCGGGTGGCCCAGCCGATGCCGGCCGCGTTCACCAGCGCCCGCAGGGGGCCCAGCTCCTTGGCCGCCTCGACGGCGGCGATGGCGTTGTCGGTGTCGGCCACGTTGGTGGTGACGAAGGTGCCGCCGATGTCCGAGGCGACGGCCTCGCCCTTCTCGGCGTTCATGTCGGCCACCACGACCTTGGCGCCCCGCTCGGCCAGGAGCCGAGCGGTGGCCTCTCCGAGGCCCGAGGCCCCGCCGGTGACGATTGCGCTGATCCCGTTGATCTCCATGGCCCCGCACCTTATTGACCGGCCGGTCTAGTGGGGAAACGACGGATCGGCTCCGTCCTCGTCCTGGGTCTTGCAACCACGGAGAGTCAACACCTATCCTCTGAGCCACACTCTCCGTGGTGGAGGGCAGGCAGGGACTCGGGGGAACCGATGGACAGCAGGCGAGGGACGAGGACGGGGCGCACCACCGGGCTGGCGCTGGCCGTGGCCGTGGCGGCTCTGAGCGTGGTCGGGATCCTGGCCCCGGCGACCCCGGCGGGCGCCGGCACGCCGGCGGTGACCCACAGCGGGCTCGTCAACCCGAACCCGATCGACCACACCCCGCACGTGATCGACGGCCGCACCGAGGCCGTGCTCGACCTCGGGTCGCGGGTGATCGTCGGGGGGACCTTCACCAAGGTGAAGCGCTACAACCAGCCGACCCAGTTCGGCCGGTCCTACCTGTTCGCCTAC
Organism: Iamia sp.; assembly: GCA_036380755.1. GTDB lineage: Bacteria > Actinomycetota > Acidimicrobiia > Acidimicrobiales > Iamiaceae > Iamia. Next base: position 2,069 of record DASVEC010000003.1, read on the forward strand.
GACAAGGCCACCGGGGCGATCGACACCACCTTCCTCCCTCAGCCCAACGGCAAGGTCACCGCCCTGCTCCGGGCTCCCGACGGCAAGGTCCTGGTGAGCGGGCAGTTCAAGTCGATCGGTGGCCGGGCCATCCCGTTCGTGGCCAAGCTCGACCCGGTCACCGGCGCCGCCGTGGCCGGCTTCGCCCCCAAGCCCAGCGGCATGGTCTACGACATGCACCTGGCGGGATCGAACCTGTACCTGGGCGGCACCTTCTCCAAGGTCGGCACCACCGCCCGCACCAACTTCGCCGCGGTCGACGCGACGACCGGCGCGGTCCGGACGGTCGGCAGCGCCCCCTTCGCCTCGGCCCCTCGCGGCATCACCCGGGTCATGCGCTTCGACGTCTCACCCGACGGCAAGAAGCTGGTCGCCATCGGCAACTTCGCCCGGGTCGGCGGCCAGGTCCGCGAGAACGTCGCCGTGCTCGACCTCACCGGCGCCGGTGGCTCCACCGTCGCCGCCTGGAAGACCGACCGCTACAAGGACCTCAGCTGCGGCAGCACCGGCTCGCCGTGGGACACCCCCACCTACGACGTCGACATGGCACCGGACGGGTCCTGGTTCGTGATCGTCACCACCGGCGGGCGGGCCACTGCCGGCAAGCTGTGCGACACCGCCACCCGCTGGGCGACCGGCACCAACGGCACCGCCACTCCGGTGTGGATCAACTACACGGGCGCCGACAGCCTCACCTCGGTCGCCGTCACCGGCGCCGCCGTCTACGTCGCCGGCCACAACCGCTGGCTCGACAACCCGGCCGGCTCCGACAGCGGCGGTCCCGGCTCGGTCGAGCGCCAGGGCATCGGCGCCCTCTCCCCCAGCACCGGCAAGGCGCTGTCGTGGAACCCCGGGCGGGAGCGGGGCCTCGTCGCCCCCCGCCTGGTCGCCACGGCCGAGGGCCTGTACGTGCTGAGCGACTCGGACCACTTCGCCGGCGAGTATCACCCGAAGCTCACCTACCTGACCCTGACGGGCACGCTGCCGCCGCCGCCCGTCGGGGCCAAGCCCACGGCGCCCGGCACGCCGGCGGTCACCGCCGCCACGGCCACCACCGCGGCCGTCTCGTGGGGCGCGGCGTCGTCCTCGACGGCCATCACCGGCTACACGATCGTGGCCAAGGCCGGCGCGACGACCCTGTCGACCAAGGACGTGGGCACGGCCCGGTCCGCCACCGTCAGCGGGCTGCCGGCGGGCAAGGTCGTCACCTTCTCGGTCACGGCCCGCAATGCGGCCGGTACCGGGCCGGCGGCCACCTCGGCGCCCGCCCTCCCCCCGTTCACCACCGTCGACGCCTTCACGACGCGGCAGTTCCGTGACCTCGTCGGCCGGGCGCCGACGGGGGCCGAGCTGTCCGACTGGCGCGGGCGGGTCGGCGGCGGGTCGGTCACGCCCCACGCCGCCATCGATCAGCTCCTGTCGTCCGGCTCGGTCGGCAAGGTCGGCTCGGTCGTGCGGCTCTACCAGGCCTACTACCAGCGCCCACCCGACGGCGGCGGCTTCCGGTACTGGCGTGACCAGGTCCGACGGGGCGTCTCGATCGACAAGATCTCGCAGAGCTTCGCCACGGCCGCCGAGTTCAGGGACATGTACGGCTCGGTGAGCGACGACCGCTTCGTCGTCCTCGTGTACCAGAACGTCCTCGGCCGCGACCCCGACGCCTCGGGCAAGGCCTACTGGGTCAGCCAGCTCCGCAAGGGCGTCAGCCGGGGCAAGGTCATGACCGGGTTCTCCGAGTCGCCCGAGAACAAGGCCACCACCAAGGCCGCCACCGACATCGTCCTCGTCATCCACCTGATGCTCGATCGGGCCCCGTCCTCCGGCGAGCGGGCCTGGAAGGGCACCCGCGCCGACCTCGTGAAGTCGGTCCTCACCAGCACCGCCTACGACCAGCGCGTCTGACCCCGTCGGGGCGTGCGACGATCTCGGCCATGAGGTTCGACGCCGCGCTCGTCACCCTGAACCGCCTGGCGGACGTCTCCGCCCAGGACGATCTCGGCGACTGGCTCGAGGACGAGGGGCTCATCCTCCACGATCGGCTCGCACCGGGCGGCTACTCGTCCACGCCGACGAACACCGTCGCCTTCGCATCGACCGGCGGCGACGGCGTCCACTTCTCGCTCGTCGATCTCGGTGACGGGCCGTCCGAGACGTCGCCGGTCGTGATGACGGTGCCGATGGCCCTCGGCGACGACCTCCGGCCGAACTGGATCGTCGGCGAGAGCCTCCCCGAGTTCCTCGCCCTCGGCCTCCACGGCGGCTGGTTCGGCCTCGAGCAGCTCGCCTACGACCCGGCCCGGCCCGGGGCGCTGGCGCGGGCCGCGTCCGTGCCTCCGTCCCCCGCGATCGACCGCCTCGCCGCCGCGCTCGACCTCCACCCCTGGCCCGACGTGGAGGCCCGCCTCGCCGACCTCCAGCTCCGCGTCGCCCCCGTCCTGCACCTCAGCCGAGGTGGGCGGGGACGGTGAGGTCGTCGGTGGGGAGCGCACCATCGACCACGGCCACGACCTCGAGCTCGCCCATGCGCACCGGGTCGCCGGCGGTGCTGAGAAAGGCGGTGTCGGCGGCGTCGCGGCCGGTGGCGATCCGGACCATGGCGGTGCGGGGGGCGAGGCAGGTGGCGTCGAGCGCCCACCACTCCCCGCCCACGTGGGCCTCGGCGACGGCGTGGAAGTCCATCGGGGCCAGCCCCGGTGCGTAGACCGACACCAGCCGGGCCGGGACGTCGCAGGCGCGCAGCAGGGCGATGACCAGGTGGGCGAAGTCCCGGCACACCCCCTCACGGCCGAGCAGGGTGGTGATGGCACCGTCCGTCGGGCGGCTGGACCCGGCGATGTAGGCCACGCGGGACCCGACCCAGCTCGACACCGCGTCGAGGAGGGCGTGGTCCTCCAGCCCCGCGAACTCGCCCCGGGCGAAGGCGCCCAGCCGGTCGGCCTCGCAGTAGCGGCTGGGCCGGACGTACCGGAGCAGGTCGACGTCCTCGACCGGCGCGGGAGCGGTCGTGCCGACGACCCGGGCGGCGTAGTCGACCCGGAGGTGCCCCGGACCGAGCCCGATGGCGTGGTGCAGTCGTGTCCCGTGGACGTCCCGGAGCTCGGTCACGTCGACGGGCGCCCCGTCGAGGGTCACCTCGAGGTTCTCCGCTGCCACCCCCGCGTCCGCCGCCA
>DASVEC010000004.1:0-4070 GCA_036380755.1 Iamia sp.
CCTCTCGTCGTTGACCCGCAGGGCGTCGTAGGCGAAGCGCTGGACGGCGTAGGCCACGAGGAAGACGCCGGCCACGGTGCCGGGCGTGGGCTTCTTGGCCAGCAGCCACCACAGCGCCCCGAACAGCACGAACAGCGTGACGCACTCGTAGAGCGAGGGGTTGTGGAAGGCCATGCCCTTCTCGATGAACGGCGCCGTCTCGGACAGCCCGAGACGGGTCTCCCGCAGCTCGCCGCCGTCGTAGCGGGTGGCGAGGAAGAAGTCGGTCTGCCGGCCGAAGTGCTCCCCCACCGACAGGCAGCCGAGGCGGCCGAGGGCGGCACCGATCAGCACGGCCACGGCGAAGCCGTCGAGGAGCTGCCACCGCTGGAGACGGTTCCACCCGAGGAACGTCGGCAGGCCCACGGCGATGGCGGCGATGAAGCCCCCCGAGAACTGGAGACCGCCCTCCCACACGGCGATCACGTCGATCGGGTTCTCGATCTGGTCCCAGTGGGTGGCGACCCAGGTGGCCCGGGCGCCGATGACGCCGGCGAGCACCATTCGGGTGCCCAGCCGGTAGGTGTCGTCCCGGGTCATGCCGAACTTCTCGCCGTGGGTGGCGGCGAACCAGACACCGAGCACCACCCCGATGGCGGTCATCAACCCGAAGGTCCGCAGCGTCAGCGGCCCCAGCTCGATCGTCGGGTGCGTCGTGTACGGGATCACCCCGAGCATCATGTCGGTGACCTTAGAGCGGGTCGATGAACCCGCCCACGTCACGGGCCAGGGCGTTGGCCTCGACGGGGCCGAGGGAGCCTTCGCGGTAGAGGACGGTCTCGGGCGGGTCGGCGAGGACCCGCTCGACGATGCGCCACTGCTCGTCGAGGCTGTCGGCCCGGCCGAACCGGCGGCGGTCGCCCTCGAGGGCGTCGTCGATCAGCCGCTCGTAGGCCTCGGCCCGGGCCCCGAGCGCCTGCTCGTAGTCGACGTCGAGCTGGATGGGCTGGGTGACGAGCCGGTCGCCGGGGGCCTTGGCCAGGAGATGGAGCGACACGCCGTCGCGGGCGCCGAGGCGGAAGCGGAGGAAGCTGGGGTCGGGCGTCGGCTTGTCGTCGTCGGTGAACAGCAGGCGGGGCGGGTCGGTGAAGCGGACGACGGCCTCGGTGGCGGTGGCGCCCAGCGCCTTGCCCGTGCGGATCAGCCAGGGCACGCCGGCCCAGCGCCACGAGTCGATCTCGAAGCGCAGGGCGACGTAGGTCTCGACGTCGGAGCCGGCCGACACGCCGTCCTCGTCGGGGTAGCCCCGGTACTGGCCCCGCACGACGTTGGCCGGGTCGATGGCGCCGATCTGACGGAACAGACGGGTCTTCTCGTCGGCCAGGGCGTCGGCGTCGGCCGCCACCGGGGGCTCCATGGCGAGCAGGGCGACGATCTGGAGGAGGTGGTTCTGGACCACGTCGCGCAGGGCCCCGACGCTCTCGTAGAACTTGCCGCGGGACCCGACGCCGAAGTCCTCGGCCATGGTGATCTGCACGCTGGAGATGAACCCCCGGTTCCACAGCGGCTCGAGCATCGAGTTGGCGAAGCGGAACACCAGCAGGTTCTCGACGCTCTCCTTCCCGAGGAAGTGGTCGATCCGGTAGATGGCCTCCTCGGGGAAGGCCCGGTGGAGGACGTCGTTGAGCTCGCGGGCCGAGGCCAGGTCGCGCCCGAAGGGCTTCTCGACGACGACCCGGCCGTCCTCGTGGAGCCCGACCCGCTGGAGGCCCTCGACCACGTCGTCGAACAGCGCCGGCGGGATGGCGAGGAAGAAGAGGGGCCGCTCGACGCCGGCCTCCTTCACCCGCTCGGCCAGGCGGTCGTAGGTCTCGGCCTCGCGGTAGTCGCCCGACAGGTAGCAGAGGTGGGCGCCGAGGCGATCCATGACCTCCTCGTCGATGTCCTCGACCTTGGTGTCGATGCTCTCGCGGGCCCGCTGCCGGAGCTGGTCGTCGGACCAGTCGGACGAGGACACGCCGATGACCGGGCCGAGCCGGCCGTCCGCCTCGATGTGGTACAGCGCCGGGAACAGCTTCTTGGCCGCGAGATCGCCGGTGGCCCCGAACAGGACCAAGCCGTCGCAGCGCCCGCTCATCCGCTGGCGCCGGGGGACTCGGTGGGGTGGGCCGGGTCGATGGGCTCGTCGGGCTCGATGGCGTCGAGCTTGGCCATGGCGTGCCCGCCGAACTGGTTGCGGAGGGCGGAGATGGCCCGCATCTCGACGTCGGTCTTGTCCTGGGACACGAAGCGGGCGAACAGCGAGGCCGAGATGACCGGGGCGGCGACGCCGAGGCGGACGGCCTCCTCGACCGTCCAGCGTCCCTCTCCCGAGTCGGCCGCGGTGGGGGCGATGCCCTCGAACCCCGGGTTCTCCTCCAGCCCCTTCACCATCAGGTCGAGCAGCCACGACCGCACGACCGAGCCGGTCTGCCACGACCTCATCCCGCCCAGGACGTCGATGCCCAGCTCGCTGGCCTCGAGGATGGCGTAGCCCTCGGCGAAGGCCTGCATCATCCCGTACTCGACGCCGTTGTGGACCATCTTGGTGAAGTGCCCGGCGCCGGGCGGGCCGACGTGGGCCAGCCCCTCGCCCGAGCCCGGCGAGAGGGTCTCGAGGGCGGGCCACAGCACCTGGACGTGCTCGTCGAGACCGCCGACCATGAGGGCGTAGCCGTTCTGGAGGCCCCAGACGCCGCCGCTGGTGCCGGCGTCGACCCACCCGATCCCCGCCTCCGACAGCTCGCCGGCGCGGCGGATCGAGTCCTTGTAGTTCGAGTTGCCGCCGTCGACGACGACGTCGCCCTCGGAGAGCAGACCGGCGAGCTCCTGGATCGTGTCCTCGGTGGCCTCGCCGGCGGGGACCATGACCCACACCACCCGCGGCCCACCCGACCCGTCGAGCGCGGCGACCAGGCCCTCCAACGAGTCGACGTCGCGACCCTCCGGGGCCCGGTCGTAGCCGACGACCTCGTGACCGCCGCGACGGAGCCGCTCGGCCATGTTGCCGCCCATGCGGCCGAGCCCGATCATGCCCAGCTTCATCGGACCAGCACCTCGAGGTCGGCGAGGGTGACCCGTCCGGCACGAAGCCCGTGGGCCTGCAGCGTGCGGAGGTCGCCCTCGGCCTGGGCGTGCTTCAGGGTGGAGAAGCCGAACGGCTTTCCGGGGATGGGGACGTCGACGGCGTCGTCCCCGACCACCTGGAGGAAGACGCCCGATGGCGGGCCGCCCTTGTGGAGCTGGCCGGTGCTGTGGAGGTAGCGGGGACCGAGGCCCACGGTCGTGGCGACGCGGTAGCGGTCGCGGATGGCCGTGCGGGCGTCCTCGAGGATGTCGACCTCGCCCGCCTCGGGGTCGATGAAGGCCTGGATGGCGACGTAGTCGCCCGGCCCGACCAGGTCGAGGAGGCCGGACAGCGGAGTGATCTCGATGCTGCCCAGGCCCTTCTCGAGGACCTCGTTGGTGGCCGCCTTGGCCTCGGCCACGTTGGGCTGGTCGAAGGGGTTGATCCCCAGGGCGGCGCCGCACAGGGCGGTGGCGACCTCCCACGTGAGCACCAGGTCGCCCAGGCCCTCGGGGCCACCCGACGGGAGCTCGACCACGGGGTGGCCGGCCTCGGCCAGGCGGTCGAGGCCGTGGTGCTCGCCGATGGCGACGAACAGGCGGTCGTCGCCGTAGACCTCGGGGGGGCCGAGGCGCTCGCCGGCGATGGGGATGACCCCGGTGCCGTGCTTGCCGGTCGACTCGGCCAGCAGCTGCTCCAGCCACAGCCCGACGGTGTCGATCTCGCCATCGACGACCAGCGTCAGCTTGTCCCGGCCGGCCCGGACGCCGCCGGCCATGGCCGCCGCCAGCCGGAGCCCGGCGTTCTGGACCGGGTCGTCGTCCTGCAGGAACGGGGTGGCGAAGGCGGCCGAGGCGAGCAGGGCGGCCACGTCGAGCCCTGCGGCGGCCGCCGGGACCAGCCCGAAGAAGGACAGCGCCGAGTAGCGCCCGCCGATGTCGGCCGGGTTCTCGAACAGGGCCCGGAACCGCTCGGCGGTGGCCCG
>DASVEC010000005.1:0-9559 GCA_036380755.1 Iamia sp.
CGGCCGTGCTCCACTCGGTGGCCCACTCGGTGCGGGAGATGGGGGTCGGGCGCAGCCTGACCAGCCTGCTCAAGGTCAACCAGGTCGACGGGTTCGACTGCCCCGGCTGCGCCTGGCCCGACCCCGATCGCCGCTCGCAGACCGAGTTCTGCGAGAACGGGGCCAAGGCCGTGGCCGAGGAGGCCACCAAGCGCCGGGTCACCGCCGGCTTCTTCGCCCGCCACTCGATCGCCGACCTCGCCGCCCGCAGCGACCACTGGCTGGGCCAGCAGGGCCGGCTGGCCGAGCCCGTCGTCCGCCGGCCCGGGGCGACGCACTACGAGCCGATCACCTACGCCGAGGCCTACGACCTGGTGGCCGCCGAGCTGGGCGCCCTCGGCGATCCCGACGAGGCGATCTTCTACACGTCGGGGCGCACCAGCAACGAGGCCGCCTTCGCCTACCAGCTGCTGGTCCGGGCCTTCGGCACCAACAACCTCCCCGACTGCTCGAACATGTGCCACGAGTCGAGCGGCGCCGCCCTCACCGAGACCATCGGCATCGGCAAGGGCACCGTCCTGCTCGACGACGTCGAGGACACCGACCTGATCATCATCTGCGGCCAGAACCCGGGGACGAACCACCCCCGGATGCTCACCTCGCTCGAGCGGGCCAAGGCCAACGGCGCCCGCATCGTGGCCGTCAACCCCCTGCCCGAGGCCGGGCTGCTGCGGTTCAAGAACCCGCAGCGGGCGCGCGGCCTGGTCGGGATGGGCACCGACCTGGCCGACCGCTTCCTCCAGATCCGGCTCAACGGCGACATGGCGCTGTTCCAGGCCGTGAACGCCCGGCTCATCGCCCGCGATGCCGTCGACCACGACTTCATCGCCACCCACACCGACGGCTTCGAGGCCTACGCCGCCCACCTGGCCGAGCTCGACGCCGATGCCGTCCTCGCCGCCACCGGTCTGGGCGGGACGGCCATCGACGGGCTCGTCGAGGACGTCGTCGCCGCCCATCGCATCATCGTGTGCTGGGCCATGGGCCTCACCCAGCACCGCAACGCAGTGGCCACGATCAAGGAGATCATGAGCTTCCTGCTGCTGCGGGGCAACGTCGGGCGCCCGGGCGCGGGGGCGTGCCCGGTGCGGGGCCACAGCAACGTCCAGGGCGATCGCACCATGGGCATCTACGAGAAGCCGGCCCCGGCCTTCCTCGAGAAGCTGGGGTCCGAGTTCGGCTTCACCCCGCCGGCCGATCACGGCCACGACACCGTCTCCGCCATCCGGGCGCTCCGGGACGGGACGGCCCGCACCTTCTTCGCCATGGGCGGCAACTTCCTGTCGGCCGCGCCCGACACCGAGGCGACGACCGCGGCGCTGGCGAGCGCCCGGCTCACCGTGCACGTCTCGACCAAGCTCAACCGCAGCCACACGTGTCCGGGCGAGATCTCGCTGATCCTGCCGTGCCGGGGCCGCACCGACGTCGACCTCCAGGCCGACGGGCCCCAGCACGTGAGCGTCGAGGACTCGATGGGCATGGTCCACGCCTCCCGCGGCCACCTCGACCCGCCGGCGCCCGCCGTGCCCAGCGAGGTCGAGGTCGTGAGCCAGGTCGCCCGTCGTCTCGTCGCCGATCGCACCACGGCCGACTGGGTGGCCATGCAGGCCGACTACGGCCTGATCCGCGACCACATCAGCAGGGTCGTCCCCGGGTTCGAGGACTACGACCGCCGGGTGGTCGACGGCTTCACCCTCCCCAACGGGCCCCGCGACAGCCGCACCTTCGCCACCGCCACCGGGCGGGCCCGGTTCACCGTGAACCGGCTGGACGTCCTGGCCGTGCCCGAGGGTCGGCTGCTGCTCCAGACCATCCGCAGCCACGACCAGTACAACACCACGATCTACGGCCTCGACGACCGCTACCGGGGCATCCACCAGGGCCGGCGGGTGGTGTTCGCCCACCCCGACGACCTGGCCGCCCTGGGCTTCGCCGACGGCGACCACGTCGACGTGGTGTCCGAGTGGGACGACGGCGAGCGCCGGGCCCCGGGCTTCCGCCTGGTCGCCTTTCCCGCCGCCCGGGGCACCTGCGCCGCCTACTTCCCCGAGGCCAACGTCCTCGTCCCCCTCGACAGCACCGCGGAGGTCAGCGGCACCCCCACCAGCAAGTCGATCATCGTGCGGTTCGAGCGCCTCTAGGGTCGCTCCGTGGAGCGGCCGCTGGTCATGGGTGTGGTCAACGTGACCCCCGACAGCTTCAGCGACGGCGGGCGCTACCTCGACCACGACGCCGCCATCGCCCACGGGCGCGAGCTGGCGGCGGCCGGGGCCGACGTCGTCGACGTGGGGGGCGAGTCGACCCGGCCGGGCGCCGACCCGGTGCCCGTGGCCGACGAGATCGAGCGGGTGCTGCCCGTCGTCGAAGCCCTCAGCCCCCTGGTCCGGGTGTCGATCGACACCCGCAAGGCCGAGGTGGCCGTCGCCGCCGTGGCCGCCGGGGCGACCCTCGTCAACGACGTGTCGGCCACCCTCCACGAGGTGGCGGCGGACAGAGGCGTGGGCTGGGTCGCCATGCACATGCAGGGCGATCCGCGCACGATGCAGCGCGACCCGCGCTACACCTCGGTGGTCGACGAGGTGGTCTCGTTCCTCGTCGAGCGGGCCACCGCGGCGGTCGAGGCCGGCGTCGACGAGGTGTGGATCGATCCGGGGATCGGGTTCGGCAAGACGGTCGAGCACAACCTCGAGCTGCTGGCCCGGCTGGGCGAGCTGGTCGCCACCGGCTTCCCGGTGGTGCTGGGCACGTCGCGCAAGCGCTTCCTCGGGGTCCTCCTGGCCGGGGCCGACGGGGTCGACGGTCTCGTCCCCACCGACGACCGCATCGAGGGCTCGCTGGCCACCGCGATCTGGGGCTACGCGGCCGGCGCCCGGATGGTCCGGGCCCACGACGTGGCCGCCACGGTGGCCGCCGCAGAGGCTGCCGCAACGCTCTGACCAGGGCAGTCGCCCGCGGCGGCGGGATGAGGCATGATCGGAGACGGCGTTTCCGGACCAGGAAGGACCCCCGATGGGGATGAAGGGCAAGTGGGCCCAGGGGATCAAGCCCCGCAACTTCTCGTGGGTCATCAAGGACCGCTTCGCCGTGTGCGAGCGACCGGGTGGCTACGGCGCCAACCACCGACGGGTCCGACGCCAGGAGGAGATCATCTGGGTCCGGGAGCAGGGCTTCACCAAGGTGATCTCGCTCATCCCCGCCAGCCACAACCTGCACAGCTACAGCGAGCTCGAGGTGTCGTGGCTCCACCGTCCGCTGCGCAGCCACGACGAGCCCGGACCGATCCTCGCCGCCCTGTTCCCCGAGATCGAGGGCCTGCTGGCCGACGGCCACAAGATCCTCCTCCACGGCGACGAGCTGGGCGACCGCATCGCCGGCATCGTCGCCGCCTACGTCATCTGGTCGGGCCTGGTGCCCGAGGCGCCCAAGGCCACGATGCTCGTCGAGCGCATGCTGACCCGCCAGATCGGGCCGGTGGGGCGGGAGCTGATCGCCCTGGCCCCCGAGCTCCCGGGTGCCCGTGCCTGACGGCGACCTGATCGAGCTGCGGGGCCTCACCGCCCTCGGCGTCTGCGGCGCCCTGCCCGAGGAGCAGGAGCGGGCCCAGCCGCTCGAGGTCGACCTCGACATCCACGCCGACCTGGGTCCGTCGGGCGAGTCCGACGACCTCGACGACACCGTCGACTACGGCGCCGTCTGCGAGCTGGTCGAGCGGGTCGTCACCACCGAGCGCTTCCAGCTGCTCGAGCGGCTGGCCGCCCGCATCGCCGAGGTCGTGCTGTCCGACGACCGGGTGCGGGGCGTCACCGTGGCGGTCCGCAAGCTCCGCCCGCCGGTGGCCCAGATCGTGGCCACGTCGGGGGTGCGGATCACCCGCACCCGCCCCGTGGCCACCGACCACGGGTGACCGGTCCCCGCCGGGTCCTGCTGGCCCTGGGGTCCAACCTGGGCGACCGGGCCGGGCACCTGCGGGCGGCGGTCGCCGCCCTGGGTGACGAGGTCGTCGCCACCTCGGCCGTGTACGAGACGCCCCCGGTCGGCGGGCCCGAGCAGGGCCCGTACCTCAACGCGGTCGTGGCCCTCCGCACCGACCTGTCGGCGCGGGCGCTGCTGGCCCGGGCCCACGAGCTGGAGGCGGCCGCCGGGCGGGTCCGCCTCGAGCGCTGGGGGCCCCGCACCCTCGACGTCGACGTGCTGTGGATCGACGGCGAGGAGGTCGACGAGCCCGACCTGGTCGTGCCCCACCCGCGGATGTTCGAGCGGGCCTTCGTGCTGGTCCCGCTGGCCGACGTGGCCCCGGACCTGGTGCCGGCCGACGCTCCGACCGACGACGCCATCGTCCGGCTCGGCTCCTTGGCCGACCGGGCGTGCGGGTAACGTCCGGCTGGCCCCGGAGGTGCAGAGGTGACGAGAGGTGTGCGCCCGCAGGGCGCGGAAGAGGTGTCCGTCGGCGAGCGACGTCGGGGCATCGAGCTGGTGCTCGATCGGCAGCCCGAGATCGACCTCGACGAGCTCCAGCGGATCCTGGCCCGGGTCGGGATCGTGGTCGACACCGACACGCTCGTGGAGGATCTCGACGCCCTCGGGTTCGACGTCGACGACGACCCCGCCGAGGCGGCGGGGGAGCCCCCCGCCGGTCCCTCGCTCGAGAAGGACGTCGACGGCGACGAGGCCGCCGAGGACGACGCCGAGGTCGAGGTCGAGGACGCCGAGGATCCCGAGGCCGCCCCGGCCGACATCGACGAAGCCGGCGAGGCCGACGGCGAGGCCGATGCCTTCGCCGAGCCCGCGGCCGAGCGCCGGCCCTCGTTCGTGCTCCCCCCGCCCGGGGCCGACGACGACGAGGTCCCGGTCGAGGGGTCGTGGTCGCGGCAGTCGATGATGGTGGTCGCGGCCGTCGTCGTGGTCGTGATCATCGTGGCCGTCTTCCTCGCCGGGGGCAGCGACGACGACGGCGAGGACACCACCACCGGCGACGGCGACACCACCGAGACCGTCCAGGCCGACGGAGGCACCGAGGCGACCCCCACGATCCCGACGGAGCCGGTCAAGGTCGCCCCGGAGGGACCCGGCAGCGACCCGGCCCTCGACGTGCCCGAGACCCGGACCGACGACTTCGAGCGGGGCGACATCGGGGACTTCCCGGACGTGGGCACCTGGGAGCTGCTGAGCGGCGAGTGGGCCAACACCGACGGCAACCTCGAGGTCACCGGCGTCCCCGATGACGGCTTCGCCGTGGCTGCGGTCGACGTGGCCAGCGCCGACGTGCGGGCCCAGGTGCAGGTCGACCGGCGGTCGTCGCGGTCGGGCATCGCCTTCCGCATCGTCGACGAGCGCAACTTCTACATCTGGTGCACGGTGCCCGAGTACGCCACCAACATCTTGTTCGAGGTGGTCGACGGCACGGCCACACCGGTGGCCGACAGCGGGCTCACCGCCACCGGCGACGGCCAGCCCGCCCTCGGCGTCAACCTGGTGGGCGATCGGGCCGAGCTGCTCAACGACGGCATCCTCGTCGCCACCTACGACGGAATCGGGACGGGCGAGGTCCCCACCCGCATCGGTGTCGCCGCCCTCACCGACGAGGAGGGCCTCCCGCTCCTCGACGAGTTCAAGGTCCTGACGCCGCCCGCCTGACCTAGTCGCGGGCGTCGGCGATGTCGATGATCTCCTCGCCGAGGAACTCCTCGCTGACGAGGGCGGCGGCCTCGGAGGTGAGGTGGATGCCATCGGGACGCAGCGTGCGGTCGAGCGGGCCACCCGGCAGCGTGTCCATGAACCCCCGCAGGTCGACCAGGGAGACGTCGTCGGGGTGGCGTTCGGCCAGGTCCCGGCCCAGCTGGTTGTAGCGGGCGATGCGGACCGGGTCCGACTCGGCCGCCGGCTCGACCGGCGACTGCTCGCGCTTCACCCCGGCCTCCAGGTCGGGCACCAGGACGAAGGCGAAGGCAGCCCCGTCGGCGGTCACCGTCTCGTACAGCTCGTCGAGGAGGACCGACAGCTCGTCGTAGAGCGACGGGTCCTCGATGGTGCGGAACTCGTCCGATCCGACCGTCTTGTAGCCCGACACCTCCCACGCCCCGCTCATGTACAGCACGACGTCGATGTCGTCGTCCAGGTCGGCCAGGCGCTCGGGGCGCTCGGCACACGACGGCGGGATGTTCCCCTCCTTGCCCACGTGCTGCCTCCGGCCCTCGGTGAGCAGCCCGCAGCCCAGCCCAGTCACGCCGTCGACCATGTCGAGCTCGCCCGTCTTGCCCGCCCAGGTCGCCAGCCCGAGGGAGAGCGCCAGCGCGGTCGAGTCGCCGACCACGCTGACCACGGGAGCCCCGGGCCGGGGCTCGACGTCGGGCGAGTCGAGCAGGGCGTCGAGGTCGTCCTGGGCCTGGTCGAGGTCGAGGTCGGGGGTGCCGGCGGGGGTGAGCGTGGCCACCAGGACGACGACGGCGAAGGCGGAGGCGGCCAGCAGCGCCGCCCGCCGACCCTGGCCCAGCCACCGGGCCCGCCGCGCCAGTACTGGCGCCTCCAGCAGCTGGTGGCTGAGGAGGGCCAGGCCCACGGTCAGGGTCGTGGCCAGCACGAAGGCGGTGACCCGGTCGGCCCCGATCTGCTCCGGGGCCAGCACCTGGAACAGCGGCCAGTGGAACAGGTAGACGCCGTAGGAGATGGCGCCGAGGCGCACCAGCGGCGGCCACGACAGGGCCTGCTGCAGGAGACCGGGGGTGCGAGCGCCCACGATCAGGGCCACCGAGACGAGGGCGTAGAGCCACAGCCCGCCCTGGGTGACGATGTCCGCGTCCTGGGCGACGGCGGTCCAGGTCACCGCCGACAGGCCGAGGGCCACCCAGCCGGCGACCTGCACCCCGTTGCCCCGAGGCCGCGCCAGCGGCCCCGCCCCGGTGGCGACGAGGGCCAGGGCGGCGCCGGCCAGCAGCTCGAAGGCCCGGGTGTCGGTGCCGTAGTAGATGCGGTCCGGTGAGGCCCCCTGGGCCAGCACGACGGTGGCGGCGATCGAGCCGGCGGCGAGCACGCCGAGCACCACGGCCAGGGTGCGACGGGGCTGGTGGCTCCGCCCGCACGCCAGCACCACCAGCGGGATGACCAGGTACAGCTGCTCCTCGATGGCCAGCGACCAGAAGTGCTGCACCAGCGAGGGGGCCGTGAAGAGGTCGCCGTAGCTGCGCCCCTCGATGACGAAGTGCCAGTTGGCCACCTGGGCCAGGGCGGAGACGACGTCGCCGGTGAGGCCCAGGACGTCGTCGGGCTCGAACAGCGTGCGCCCGAGGACCACGATGGCCAGGAGGGTCACGAGCGACGCCGGCCACAGCCGGCGGGCCCGCCGGCTCCAGAAGCGTCCGAGCGAGGTGTGCCCGGTGGCGGCGTGCTCCTGGAGGAGGAGACGGGTGATGAGGAACCCGGACAGGGTGAAGAAGGTGGAGACGCCGAGGTAGCCGCCCTTGGCCCACTCGAAGCCGCCGTGGAAGGCCAGGACGGCGGCCACGGCCAGACCCCGGATCCCGTCGAGGGCGGGCTCACGCCGGGCCTTCGCCGTCGGCGTCGTCGTCGATGGTCGGGCCGGTACCCCCCAGCCGCTGACGTCAGGGGCCAAGGTGACGCCTCGCCTCGTCCGGGGTCAGCTCGGTGACCGTCTCACCCGACGCCACCAGTGGCTCGTCCAGCGCGACCCGGGCTCGCACGCCGATGGTGGTCCACCGCAGCGGGCCGGTATCGGCGCCCTCGGCGGCGCGCACCCCGACCCGGCGGGCGGCGTCCTCGGTGGGGACCTGGACCGACGGGAGGACGGTCGTGCCGACGTGGATCGCCACGTTGCGACCGGTCACGTCCAGGGCCACGAGCACCTCGTCGGCGGCCGGGATCTCCTGCGTCGACACCTCGGTCTCGGCCCCGCCCTCGACCCGGAGGACCCGTGCCGTGGTGCCGTCGACGGTCACCACGAAGTGGTCGTCGAGGCCGGCGTACCCGAACACGACGCCCCAGCCGGGTCCGGCCGCCGGCCCGGTCAGCGACACCGTCGCCCACGGCAGCGGCTCGACCTCGGTGACGGCGATGGCCGGCCCGGCGGCGGGCGGCTGGTCGAGCCGGATGCCGACGTCGTCGCGCCCCCACGTGCCGGCCTCGTCCGACCAGCCGTCGGGCAGGCCGCTCCCGCCCGCGAGGGGCAGCACCCCGCCCCGCTCGGGGGCCGGCGCGGTCGGCAGCCCGCCGGCCGCCACCTCGGCGGGGGCCGTACTGGCCGTCGTCCCACTGGGCTCATCGGCCGGACCGGGCCCGGTGTCGTCGCGCCGCCGGGCCAGGCCGACCCAGGCGGTGGCCACGACGGCGAGCACGACCAGGACGGCCAGGGTGCGGGCCGCCGCCGGCCGGGCGAACGGGCCGGGCGTCATCCGTCGATGCCCGGGAGCGTCACCAGGCACGAGGTCCCGGCACAGGCCTCCAGCCGGTCGAGGGCCTCGACCAGCTGGTCGCGGGTCCCGGCGGCCTCGGGATCCTCGGAGAGGTCCTCGAGCTCGTACGGGTCGGCGTCGTGGTCGTACAGCTCCAGCTCGCCGGTGTCGTCCCGGGTCAGGCTCCACCGGCGGGTGGCCACCTGCATGAAGGCGGGCTGGCCGCCCCGGGACTTCGGGCCCTCGACCAGGATCGCCCGGTCGGCGAGGGGATCGGCCAGCGAGTGGCCGTCGACGGCGACGGAGGGCGTCGCCCCGGCCCGCTCGAGGAACAGCGGCACCAGGTCGGCGTTGGACACGACGTCGGGCACCTCGGCGCCGGGCTCGAAGCCGGGGCCCCGGATGGCGAGGGGCACCCGCACGGTGGGGACGTAGGGGGAGATCTTGCGGTCGACCAGCCCGTGCTCGCCGTTGAGGTAGCCGTTGTCGGAGGTGAACACGACGATCGTGTCGTCGAGCTCGCCGGCGGCGTCGAGGGCGGCGATCAGGTCGGCGACGCTCTCGTCGACCGCCAGCAGCGAGCGCAGCTGGTCCCGGTACTGCCCCAGGGCCGCGTCCCGGCGGGCGTCGCTCCGATCGTCGCCGGCGGCCTGGACCCACTCCGGCTTGTCCGCCAGGTCCTCCTCGAAGAGGGCGGGGGTGTCGGGGAGGGGCTCGTCGGCGAAGGCGTCGGCGTGGCGGTCGGCGGCGATCGGGCGGCCGGCGTCGGCCCCCGCCGCCTCGCGGCCGGTGTGGGGGGCGGCCGGGGCCAGCTCCAGGTAGAAGGGGTCATCGCCGGCGAGCCGGTCGACCAGCTGGACGGCCAGGTCACCCAGCACGTCGGTGAGGTAGGCCTCGGGGCCGTAGCGCAGCAGCCGGCCGTTCGAGGCCAGGACGAAGTCGTGGTAGAGGAACGACAGGCTGGCGTCCTCGACCAGGCCGTACCACTCGTCCCAGCCGTCGGGGACCAGCGGGGCGGCGTCGGCGGTGTACTGGTTGAGCGTCCGGCCCACGTGGGCGGTGCGGTACCCGGCGGCGCGCAGCCACACCGGCAGGGTGTCGGCCTCGCGGAGCCTGGC
>DASVEC010000006.1:0-2732 GCA_036380755.1 Iamia sp.
CCGCACTCGTAGGCGTCGAGCTTCGCCCGGTTGAACCGGCGTGGCCCGGTCAGGTGGCCGGCCGCCACCGAGAAGACGGCGAAGCCCAGGGAGAGTGCGCCGAGCACGATGATCGGTGCGTAGGAGTTCACGCCGGCACCACTCCCCTTCCCGGTCCGTCCGTCGCCCGGCACGTGACCGGGCTCGTCATCCTAAGAGCGCGCGGGTTGTCACCCGAAACGCGGGTTCCCCCTCCCGTCAGGCCGCCGGGGCCAGTCGGGAAAGAGCGTTCACGACCTTGTCCATCGCGTCACCGCCTCGGGGGTCCGTGAGGTTGGCCATCAGCTTGAGGACGAAGCGCATCAGGACGGGGTGCGGCAGCCCATGGCGGGTCGCCAGCTTCATCACCCGGTCGTCCCCGATCGCCTTCACGAAGAGCCGGCCGACCGTGTAGTAGCCGCCGTAGGTCTGCTTGAGGACCTGCGGGTAGGCCTGCAGCGCCCGATCCCTCCCGTCAGTGGTGGGGCGGGCCAGCGCCTGGGCGATGCACTGGGCCGCGATCTCGCCGGACTCCATCGCGTAGGCGATGCCCTCGCCGTTGAACGGGTTGACCATCCCGCCGGAGTCGCCGACCAGCAGCAGACCGTTCGTGTAGTGCGGCTGCCGGTTGAACCCCATTGGCAGGGCGGCACCACGCACCGGCTGGGTGCGGTTCTCCTCACGGAAGCCCCACTCCTCCGGTGTCTGGTCCAGCCACCGGCGTAGCAGGTCCTTGTAGTCGACCCGGCCCCACGCCGTGCTGGTGTTGAGGATGCCGAGCCCGACGTTGGACGTGCCGTCGCCCACCCCGAAGATCCAGCCGTAGCCCGGCAGCAGACGGGCCTTGCCGCCCGTGCTCTCAGGACCCTTGTCCCACAGCTCGAGCCACGACTCGAGCCAGTCGTCGTCGTGGCGCGGGCTCGTGTAGTAGGTGCGCACCGCCACACCCATGGGGCGGTCGTCGCGCTTCTCCAGGCCCATGGCGAGGGCCAGCCGGCTGGAGTTGCCGTCCGCGGCGACGACCACGGGGGCTCGATAGGTGACCTCCCCGTTCTCGCCGTTCGTCGTGACGCCGGTGATCCGCCCCGACCGGTCGTCGAGCAGCGGGCCGGTCACCGTGGTGCGCTCGTGCAGGAGGGCGCCGGCCTTGACCGCCTGCCGGGCGAGCAGGTCGTCGAAGTCGGTGCGGGGTCGGACCAGGCCGTAGGACGGGTAGCTCGCCAGCTCGGGCCACGGGATCTCGAGACGCATCCCGCCGCCGATGATGCGCAGCCCCTTGTTGTGCACCCAGCCGGCCTGCTCGCTGGTGTCGAGCCCCATGGCGACCAGGGACCGGACCGCCCGCGGGGTCAGTCCGTCGCCGCAGACCTTCTCGCGCGGGAAGGCCGTCTTCTCCAGCAGCGCGACGTCCAGGCCGGTTCGCGCCAGGTGGTAGGCGGTGCTGGAGCCCGCCGGGCCGGCGCCGACGACCACCACGTCGGCGTCGCGGGTCGCGCTCGGTGGGGTCACGGCGGGCCACCTCGGGGGACGGTCGGGTGTGCTTGTGAATTGTTTCACGAACTGCTCGGCCGAAGTCTACGCATCCGGCCCGGGGTGTGCCGAGGGGCCCGTCCTATTGGACGGGCCCCTCGGTCTCTACCCCGTGCTCCCCCCGTGCCTCACCCGTGGGCTCAGCGGAAGGCGTCCTTCACCTTCTCGCCGGCCTGCTTGAGGTTGGCCTTGCTCTGGTCGCGCTCGCCCTGGCGCTCCAGGGCCTCGTCGCCGGTGGCCTGGCCGACCTTCTCCTTGGCCTCGCCGCGGATCTCCTCGACCTTGTTGGCGGTCTTGTCGTCCTGACCCATGAGAGGTCCTCCCGTTCGGTGATGAGCGGTTACCTCCAGCGAGCCTTGCCGCGGCGACGGTCCCGAAACCCGCGCACTCGAGTTCGTGACCTCTACGCCGGCTTGCGGGCCCGGTGCAGGGCGACGATGCCGTAGGTCAGGTCCGTCCACGCTACGTCGGCCCACCCAGCAGACGAGAGCCGCCCGGCGAGCCGCGGCTGGTCGGGCCAGGCGGCGATGGACTCGGCGAGGTAGACGTAGGCGTCCGGGTTGGACGACACCCGCCGGGCGACCTTCGGCAGCGCGGCCATCAGGTATCCGCTGTAGACCGTCCGGAACGGGCGCCACGTCGGGTGGCTGAACTCGCACACCACGAGCCGGCCGCCGCGACGGGTGACCCGCGCCATCTCGCGCAGCGCCGCATCGACGTCACTGACGTTGCGCAGGCCGAACGAGATGGTCACGGCGTCGAAGGTGCCGTCGGCGAAGGGCAGCCGCAGCGCGTCCCCGGCGATCAGGTCGAGGGTGGGGTGGTGCCGCTTGCCCACGCGCAGCATGCCGAGGGAGAAGTCGGCCGCCACGACGTGCGCGCCGGCCGCGTCGAACGGCAGCGACGACGAGCCGGTGCCGGCGGCCAGGTCCAGGACCCGCTGGCCGGGCCGGGCGTCGACCGCGCGCGCGACCGCCCGGCGCCAGAGTCGGGTCTGCCCGAGCGAGAGGACGTCGTTGGTCAGGTCGTAGCGCTCCGCGACGCCGTCGAACATCGCGGCGACCTCGTGCGGTGCCTTGTCGAGGTGGGCCCGGGACGCGTGTGCGGTCACCGGGCCAGTCTCCCAGGCGTGCTGGGCGTCAGCGCTCGCCGGTGGGCGTCCCGCCGCCCTCGGCCTCCCGGTC
>DASVEC010000007.1:0-2035 GCA_036380755.1 Iamia sp.
CACGTCGAACGGGCGGGGTCGGTCGGCGCAGAGGACGGTGAGGCGCTCGAAGGCGGCCACCACGGCCGGTGTCGAGGGGGCTTCGGTGCCACCGGCGAGCACGATGTCGCAGCGCCCGTCGGCGATCCGCCGGGCCCCCTCCGCCACGGCCACGGTGCCGGAGGCACAGGTCGCGGCCAGGCCGATGCTCGCCCCGGTCCAGCCGGCCCGGGCGGCGACGGCCGAGGCCGGCGCGCTGACGGGGAAGATCGTCCCGAACACGGGCGAGATGGCGGCCGGGCCCTCGTGGTCGACGGTGAGCACGCCCTCGGCCAGCGCGGCGACACCGCCGTAGGCGCTGGCGATGACGACCCCGCCACGATCCCCGGGCGAGCCGACGTCGCCCGCCGCCGCCAGGGCGTCGGCGGCGGCGACACAGGCCATCTGGGTCGTGCGATCCATGCGCCGGGACTCCCGCCGGGACAGATGGTCGCCGGGCGTGAAGTCGATGGTGCCGGGATGGGGGGCGGGCCGGGCCGAGACGTCGGAGCAGACGTCCCAGAGGGCGTCGGCGCCGATGCCCCCGGGCCCGACGACGCCGATGCCGGTCACGACCACCTGACGATCCGGGCTGGGCACGGCCTCACCGTACGCCCGCCTGCCAGGATGCGGCGATGCGCTTCGGAGTCGTCACCGGGTTCGGTCCCCGGACCGAGGGCCCCGCGGTGATCGACCTGGTCACGACGGCCGAGGGCCTGGGCTACGACTCCGTCTGGCTGACCGAGCACCTGGTCGTGCCGGAGTCCTACGCCTCGCCGTACCCCTACGCGGTGAGCGGCGACATGCCCATCGGGAACGCCGCCGACCTGCCCGAGCCGCTCACCTGGCTGGCCTTCGCCGCCGCCCGCACGGCGACGATCCTCCTGGGGACGTCGTGCGTGATCCTCCCCGAGCGCAACCCCCTCCACCTGGCCAAGCAGGCCGCCACGCTCGACCTGCTGTCGGGGGGACGGCTGCGTCTGGGCGTGGGGCTGGGCTGGTGCCGCGAGGAGGCCGAGGCCGTCGGCACGACGTGGGCCGACCGGGTCCCGCGGGCCGAGGCCGCCATCGAGGCCCTGCGCCGGCTGTGGACGGGCGAGCCGGTGGCCTACGACGGCCCCGGCGTCAGCTTCCCGCCGGTGACGTGCCGGCCCACACCCGCTGGTCCCGACGGCATCCCGATCGTGATCTGCGGTCCCTCGGTGCACGCCGCCCGCCGGGCCGGCCGCATCGGCGACGGCTTCTTCACCAACCACCGCGACCCCGACGTCCTGCGCGGCCTCGTCGACGAGGTCCACCGGGCCGCCGAGGCCGCCGGACGGGACCCGGCCACCATCGAGATCACCGCCGGCGCGTCGCCCTCGCCCCGCACCGTCGACCGGCTGTCGGCCATGGGCGTCGACCGCATCATCTGGCCCGTGCCCACCCGGGACCCCGCCCGCGTCGAGCGCCAGCTCACCCGCGCCCTCGAGGCTGTCACCTGACCCCCCTCCCGAACTCGGTGGAGTAGACGCCCAGAACCGGGCGTCTACTCCACCGAGTTCGCAACAGGCGCGTACGGTGCGGCGCCATGAGCGACGCAGCACCGCTGGCGGGACGCACCGCCTTGGTCACCGGGGGCGGCCGGGGCATCGGACGGGGCATCGCCCTGGTGCTGGCCGATTCCGGGGCCGACGTGGCCGTGGGCTACCGCCGCCATCGCGACCAGGCCGAGGAGGTCGTCGAGCAGGTCCGGGCCACCGGGCGCCGGGCCCTCGCCGTGCAGGCGTCGGTCGAGGACCGGGCCGAGGTCGAGGCCATGGTCGCGGCCACGATCGACGAGCTCGGCCCACCGAGCATCCTCGTCGCCAGCGCCGGCATCGCCAGCCGCTACCAGCCCGTCTCCGACGTCGATCCCGCCCACTTCGAGAAGGTCGTGAAGGTCCACGCCTTCGGACCGTTCCACTGCGCCGCGGCCGTGCTCCCGGCCATGCGGACGTGCCCACGAGGGGACATCGTCTTCGTCTCCAGCGTCTCG
>DASVEC010000008.1:0-19470 GCA_036380755.1 Iamia sp.
TCCGCGCCGCTTCCAGAGATCGTGTACGTGCCAGCTGAGTAGGCACTCGAGCCGGGGATCGTCGGCCCGCCGATGTCCTGGTTGGCGGTGAAGATGCCCAGGGCGTTGACCGTGATCGCGATCGAGTCCGTGTCGCTCAGCGTTCCCCCCGTCCCCACGTTGCCCAGGTCGCGCCCGACGACCTGGAGGGACGCCGCCCCGGTGAAGTTGGTGGTCGGCGTGAACCAGGCCCCGCCCAACCGGAGGTTGATGTCGACGATCGTGCCCCGGAAGGTCATCGTCGCATCGGCGGTGCCGTCGCCGGAGGTGAAGGTCAGCCCGGTCAGCACCGGCAGCGTGACCGTCCCGTTGGTCGCCGTCAGCTGCACTTCCACCGTCGCCCCGCCGGCGTCGACGTCGCTGATCGTCAGGGGGTTGTGGGTCGCGCTCGAGAAGACCCGGTTGGTGTTCCTCGGCGTCTGCTGGGCGCCGGGCACGTGGTTGACGGGCGCATCGTTGACGGCCGTGACGGTCAGGGTGACCGTCGCCGGGTCCGAGCGGTCGTCGCCGTCGTCCGCTCGGTAGGTGAACGAGTCGACACCGGCGAAGTCCGCCTCCGGCACGTAGTCGAAGCCCCCGCCGGCGGCGAGGGTCAAGGTGCCGTGGGCCACGCCCGTGACCAGGACGGCCGTGAGGGGATCGGCGGAGGTGTCGTTGGCGAGCACGCCCGGGGCGGGGACGGCGAGCGACCCGTCCTCGGCCACCGTGTGGTCGTCCGGGGCGGCGATGGGCGCCGAGCCACCCACGACGACCGGCGCGCTCTCGGTGCTCTCGGCGCCCTGCCAGCTCGTCCCCACCACCGGGGTCACGGTGTAGACCCACTCGCCCACGGGCACGTCGGCCTCTACGCAGCTCGTGGCCGAGACGGTTCCGGTGCAGGCCGAGAGGATCGTCTGGGCCGTGAGGGTGGCGACGTCGTAGCGGGCGACGACGTAGCCGTCCACGGCGTCGCCGGACGAGAGCGTGCTGGCCGCCCAGCTGACCGCCACCTCTTCGGGCCCGGCCGTTGCGGTCGGGGTCTGGCCCGCCCCCACGGTGGCCGCCCCCGATGCACCGTGGCCCCCCGGCGCCGTGGTGGCGCTCCAGTACGCGAGGGCCGTCCCGAGTGCGAGGGCGAAGACGAGGGGCACCGCCACGACGCTCGACCGGGCCAGGTGCCATCCCGACCGTCCGTCGCCTCGCGGCCACCTGCGGTGCGCGCCGGTCATGGGCCGGACTCCAGCCAGACCGTGAAGCTGGCTCCCTGGCACGCCGCGTCGGCATCGACGTCCATCGCCAGCGCGTCGGTCGTGGTGATGGTGAGGGTGCCGTCGACGGCGCCGATGCGCGCCGGCACGGTCCACCCCTCACCACCGTTGGTCTGGGGGCCGAAGCTCAGCGCCGACACGCCACAGGTGGCGTGCCCGGCATCGACGGAGAAGCCACCCGCGCCCTGGTCGGTGTCGAGCACCAGGGACCCGACGAAGACGGGCGACGGGTTGGGGTTCGTGGCCGACACCACGACGTCCTCGGCGCCACCGGGGCGGAGACCGGCCGTCGGGGTGCCGGCGCTCAAGGTGATGGCCACGGTGGATCCCGTCGCGCCTGCGCCGGTTCCGGCCCCCGACCCGCTCCACACCGCGACGGCCGCGCTGGCGGCCGTCACCGCGGCGAGGACGAGGAGCGAGGCCAGGATCCGGCGCCGCAGCGGGCGACGCCGGATGGGCGCGATCGGGCGCGTCGAGTCGGGTGGCACGGTGGCTCCCGGTGAGCAGCGAAGCCGCGGCTCAGGCGATGGCGTAGGCGAGGTTCACCGTGGCCAGCTTGCAGGCGTCCTGGTTGGTGACCTTGTTGTTGAACTGGATCGTCGCCCCGCCCCAGGTCGTGGTGTCGTCCGGCGAGGCCTCGGCCCCGACCGTCATCACTGCATCGGCGAGCGTGTAGTCAGTGGCGTCACACGTGCCCGCGGGCGCCCCGACCGCCTTGGTGACGCTGGAGATGCTGGCCGTCACCGAGGTCACGTAGACGGGACCGTCGTTGTCGTTCTCGAAGGTGCCGCTGAGCTCCTGCTCCGCACCCCCCGGCCTCAGGTCGCTGATGACGCTGGTCTGGACGGCGGAGATGGCGGTGACGGTGCCGGTGTTGCCCGACCCCGTTCCGGAACCGCCCGCGGTCCAGAAGGCGTAGGCGCCGATGGCCCCCACGACGACGACGGCACCGCCGATGGCGGCCAGGACCTTCTTGTTCTTCATGAGCTCGGACATGCAACCGACTCCTCAGGCTTGGTGGTGTGCGTTCCACGCGAGCTGCGGCGTCTGGTCCTGCGCGGTGACCGGCCCCGAAGGTGGTGCCACGGAAGAGGTGGCCCACGAGCCGGCGTCTCCCATGACCTGCGGCAGGCCCCCCTCCCGGACCGACCACGGACCGATGTCGGCTCCATCGACAGAGCCGTGTCGCCCTCAAGGCATCGCGTGACAATCACCCGAACGGGTGGTGAACGAATGGGGGCAAGGAACGACCGGGTGGGCATCACCAGGGTGTCGTCGCAGTGCCGCGAACGCAGTGCTCCGACGGACTCGTGACCCTCATGGCCGAACGTGATGGCCGCTGAGCCCCGGCACCATTCGGATCGAGGTCACTCGCCACCCGGGTGACGTGACATGCGTCCTTCCAACTGTCCGTGGCGCGTTCCTGTCCGTCTGACAGTAGACCCGTCTACTTCTCAGGTTGTTGGGCTCGTATGGGCCAGCGCTCCTCTGAATCCGTGATCGGGCGAGCGGCCGTCAGCTCTCGGTGGCCTCGATGACGGTGCCGTCGGCTCGGGCGCGGAGCTGGCCGTCGACGCGGGTGCCGTCGACGTGGACCGAGATCTCGACCTCGCCGGACAAGGCCATCTTCACCAGGATCGTGCTGATCTCCGCCCCCTCGAGGGCCAGGTCGACGAGCGCCTGGTCGGCGAGCGCGTCGACCTCGTCCCACGCGACGTCGGCGACGGAGAAGAGGTTGGCCTCGAGGTCGCCGCTGCCGATCAGCTCGACCGGTGCGGGCGCCCCCCACGAGCCGTCCCCGTCAAGGGAGTAGGCGTCGACGTTCTCCGGCTTGGCCGGGTCCTGCACCGAGGCGGTGAACGTCGCCTCGGTGATCGTGACGTCGAAGACCCGCAGGTCGTCGGTGCCGACCTTCTCGGCGAGGGCGGCGAGGTCCTCCGAGAGGGGGTGCTCGGCGAGCCGGGCGCGGCCGGCGGTGGACGGCAGGGCGCCGTCGGCGGCCTGCTCGACCTTGTCGGCGACCGAGCTGCAGGCGCCGAGGGCAGCGGCCAGGGCGAGGGCGACGGCGCCGACGAGGAGCCGGCGGCGGGTGGGCTGGTGAGATGGGGACTGGGACTGGATGGACACGGGACGTCTTCCTTCGAGATGTGATCGACGACGGGATCGTCCGCCACGACCCGGGTCGGCCGACAGAGTGGAGATCACCCCAGCCACCCCCGTGGTAGACATCGACGCCTGGCCGCTGCAGTCGAGCTGGTGGGGCGTGCTGACGAGGTACGTCGGCTGGTCTCGGGTGTCGCGTCCCCGGATCGGGGCTCGGCCTTCCTGGTCTCGGGGCCGGCCGGCTACGGGAAGACCCGGCTCGCCCACGAGGTGGCGATGCGCGCCGCCGAGGGCGATCTGGCGGTGGCCTGGGGCCGCGCCACCTCGCGCTCGACGGCGACGGCGTTCCGGCCCGTCAGCCAGCTCCTGCTCGACGTCTACCGCGCCGATCCCGACCTGGAGCGGTCCGACATCGGCGGGTACCGGCACCACCTCGCCCGGCTCCTCCCCGACGAGGGCGGGACCCAGGGACCCGACCCGTCCTCGACCTCGGACCCATCGCCCCTGCTCGTGGGCGAGGCGCTCCTCCGCCTGCTGCGCCGCTCGGGATCCCGGTGGCTGCTCGTCATCGAGGACGTCCAGTGGGCCGACCCCGAGACGATCGACGTCGTCGAGTACATCGCCCGCGCCGTCCCCCGCGAGCGGTGCTCGATCGTCGCCACGCTCCGGACCGAGGGGGACGGCCGGGCCGAGGAGATCCGGCGCCTGGTCCCGTTCGACGAAGAGGTCGACGTCTCGATGCTCGACGCAGCGTCGCTGCGGGACCTCGTCAGCCGGCACCTGCGACCGATGCCGGCGGTGGACCTCGACGCCGTGGCGGCGTTCGTCGTGGCTCATGCCGACGGCTCGCCGCTCCTGGCCGAGGAGCTGATCAGCGGGCTGCGCGCCTGCGGCGCCCTGCGCCTGGCCGACGGGTCCTGGACGTTCTCGCTGCCTGCGGTGCCGGTCGTGCCCACCAGCCTGCGGGAGTCCGTTCGCCAGCGGCTCGCCGAGCTGAGCGATCCCGCCCAGCGCGTCCTGGCCGGGGCGGCGATGCTGGGCCGCCGGTTCGAGTGGTCGCTCCTGCCCGGGATCGTCGGGCTCGATCCCCACGACGTGGTGAGCGCCCTGGCCTCGGCCACCGACCAGGGCCTCCTCGATCCCGACGGCTCGGGTCACCGGTTCCACCACGCCCTGACCCGCGACGCGGTGCTCGCCGAGCGGACGGCCGACGAGCGGCGCGCCCTGGCCGGTCGGGCGCTGACCGCCATCCAGCGGGCCCACCCGGCCCTGGCCGACGACTGGTGCGACGCCGCCGCCGAGCTGGCCGAGATGACCGGGCAGTCCGCCCTCGCCGTCGAGCTCCTCCGCACCAGCGGCGCGCGCTCGCACAAGCGCGCCGCCTTCGCCAGCGCCGAGCGCAGCTTCCGCCACGCCATGACCCTGGCCTCCGGCCCGGCCCACGCCTCGGCGGTGCGGGACCTCGTCGGGGTGCTGATCGATGCCGGCCGGCCCCACCTGGCGCTGGACGTCGACGTCCGGCTGGCCCTCGCCGAGGCCACACCGGAGCGGGAGCTCGAGATCCGCCTGCTGCGCGCCAGAGCCGGCCTGGACGCCGGTGCGCTCGACCTCTGCGCCGAGGAGCTGGCCGCCTCGGCCGGCCTCTCGGCCACGGCCACGTCGGCCCTCCAGGCCCAGGCGCTCCGAGCCCGGCTGCTCCTCGAGCAGGGCGACATCGGGGCCGCCCGGGCCCAGGCCGACGACATCTGCGTGGCGACCGCCGAGACCGGCCCGTTCGACCTCTGGTGCGATGCGCAGACGGTCAAGGCCCGGTCGATCCAGGACCTGGTGACGCAGGACGCCGAGCTGGCCCTCGTCGAGGGGGTGGCCGAGCGGGAGGGCGTCACCACCTGGCTCCGCCGCGCCCGCCGGGAGCGGGCGGTGCTCGGCGCCGTGCTCGGGGACACCGCCATGCTCGAAGCCGAGAGGGCCGATGCCGTCGACGCCGGCGCCACCTTCGACGCCGCCGTGCTCGACCTGCTCGCCGCCGACCTCTACCTCGGCGACATGGACGAGGAGGGGTGCCGTCGGTGCGCCACCCGGAGCATCGAGGTCGCCGACCGCTTCGACCTCGGCTTCCGTCCGGTCGTCCGCATGTGGCTCGCCGGCGCCTGCGCCCTCGCCGGCGACGAGGCGGCCATGGAGCTCCACCTCGCCGACGCCACCGCCCTCGCCGGCGACGACCCGAGGGTCCAGGGCGACAGCCTCGGGCGGGTGCGCGCCACCCTCGCCGTCGTCGACGACGACATGGCGGCGGCGCGCCGCCACCTCGACGCCTCGCTCCCCTACGCCGAGGAGGCCCCGACCACGGCGTCGCTGTTCGTCGGCCGGGGCCTGCGGGCCGTGATGGCGGCGTGCGACGACGACGACCGGGGCGCGTCGGCCCGCGAGGAGCTGGAGGGGCTGCCCCACGTCATGGGCGCCCCGGTGATGCGCGCCCTCGTCGAGTGGTCGGCCGCCGTGGGCCTGGGGCGCGACGGTCGGGGCGCCGACGCCGCCGACGCCTTCGAGGCAACCGTGACCTCGCTCTCACCGGCCAACGCCGGGTGGGGGATGCTCCAGGTCGCGCGGCTCCTCGTCGCCGAGGCGGCGGCCCGGGACGGCTGGGGCGACCCGGTGCGCCTCAGCCGCGAGGCGGAGGCCTTCTTCACGGCGCGGGAGCTCACCGGCCTGGCCCGGCGCGCCCGGCGTGCGCTGCGGGCGCTGGGCGCACCGGTCCCCCGCCGGGGCCGGGGCCGGTCCGTCGTCCCTCGCCACCTCCGGTCGCTCGGGTTCACCAGCCGGGAGGTCGACGTCCTCCAGCAGATCGCCGCCGGCCTGACATCGCGCCAGGTCGCCGACGAGCTGGGCATCTCGGTCCGCACCGTCGAGCACCACATCGCCAGCATGTTCGCCCGCACCGGCGTCAACGACCGCCACGCCCTCGTCGCGGCCACCGCCCCCGACCGCTGAGGGGCGGGCGCTCAGACGATGCCGAGGGTGGCGAGCTGGGTGGCGAGCTCGTCGCGCCCGCCGATGCCGAGCTTCGAGTAGACCCGGTGGAGGTTGTTGTCGACGCTCCGCCAGGTGATCCCGAGACGGGCGCCGACCTCCTTGGCGGCCATCCCCTCGGCGCTCAGCGTGGCCACCTCCACCTCTCGGCCGGTGAGGCTGGGCGCCGCCGCCAGCAGGTCCAGCGCCGGCGACCGGGCCCCCTCGCAGGCCTCGACGCGGGCGGCGGTCTCGGTGAGCAGGCGGTTGGCCCGGCGCTGGTCGCCTCGCCGGCCGGCGAGCTCGGCGGCCTGGGCGAACGCCTCGAACCCGTACATCGCCACGCCCATGTCGACCAGTGCCGTCGCCACCCCCACCAGGGCGTCGAGATCGCCCTCCAGCAGGGCGCGGGCGTGGTCGGCCCGGGCGTCGTGGAGGGGCGTGCCGTCGCGGAGGGCGTCCAGCCGGGAGACGATGCCCTCGGTGGCGCGACCGAGGCGGACCTGGTCGTGGAGGGCGGACCACTCGGCGACGAGACGCCCGTCGGCGTGGGCCGAGCGGGCCGCGGCGGCGAGGACCGCGACCGCACCGTCGACATCGCCCTCGACGGCCAGGATCTGGGCGCGGGCTCGGGCCGCGTGACCGGCGCACCGGGCGTCCGCGCCCGCCCGCCCGAGCGCGGCCCGCGCCGCGTCGAGGAGGCCGATGCACGCCAGCGAGTGGGCCCGCATGGTCTCGAGCCAGGTGACCAGGTCGGGTGCCGGGTTCGTGCGGAGCGCGGTGGAGGCCCACCCGGCGCTCGTCCGCGGCCGACCGGCGAGCAGGCTGGCGACCGTCAGGGCGGCCGCGAACAGCCAGCGGTCGGGGACCTCCGGGGTGTGGACGGCCTGGAGCGCCCATCGTCGCTCCTCCGGCTCGAGCGGGGGCAGGTCGCCCTGCTCGGCCGCCGCCATCAGCGCGATGGAGCGGCACGCCAGGTCGTCGCCATCGGCCAGGGCGGCGACGGCTCGCGCCCGGGCGAGGGCGCCCTCATGGAGGAGGGCGCCGGCGTCGAGGCTGCGGGCGGCGAGGGCGCGCGGTGACGGCTCGACGTCGAGGCGGACGCCCGGGCCGGCGAGGAGGAGGTCGAGGGTGCGCCCGCTCGGCACGGCGGTGCGCACCGCGGCGGCGACGATCGGCGGCACCGACGCCCGGAGGTCCGGGGTCGACCCGTCGCTGCGCACCTCGTAGGTGACCAGGCCGGCGACCTCCAGAGCATCGAGCGCCGAGCCGTCGGTGGTGCCCTCGACGTCCTCGGGTCGACAGGGCCCGGCGACCGCCAGGTGCTCGATCACGGCGGCGCCGCGGGGGTGGATCGACTCGGCCTCGGCGAGCAGGCTCTCGCCCAGGCCCGACGGGGCCCGCAGCACCGGGGGGAGCTGCCAGAGGCCGTCGACCGATGTGAGGTCGGGGTCCTGCTGGCAGCTCTGGAGCTGACGGGCGATCAGGAGCGGGACGCCACCGGTCCAGGCGAAGAGGCGGTGCGCCGACTCGCCGTGGAGGGGGCCGCCGAGCGCCCTCTCGGCCAGTGCGCCCACGCGCTCGACCGGGAGCGCATCGATGCGCTGGTGCTGGAGCAGGCCCGTGATCAGGAGGCGGTTGACCGCCGCCGGGATCGGGCGGCCGGCGCGCGACGTCATCACCAGGCGGACCGACTCCTGCTCGAGGGCCACGTCGGCGGCGAGGGCGAGCGAGTAGTCGTCGACCGAGGCCACATCGTCGATGACGAGCAGCGTGACGCCGCCGCGGGCCTGCCGGAGCTGGCGGTGGAGGACGCGCAGGGCGGTCGACGTGCTCGGCGGCACCTGCACTTCGGGCATGGCGTCGGTGATGGCCGCCAGCCCCCGGTCGTGCCTCCCGGCGTCGCCCTGGAGCCACACCACGTCGCAACCGACGTCGCGGGCCCGGCGGGCGGCGCCGAGGGCTGCGGTGGTCTTCCCCACCCCCATGACCCCCACCAGCAGGACGCCCCGAGCGTGGGGCGAGCCGATGACGGCCTCGAAGACGGCATCGCCGGTGTCGGGCTCCGGCGGGGTCGAGACCAGGTGGTCGAGGGCGAGCATGACGATCTCCGCGGGGTCAGAGGGGGAGGGGGTGACCGAGGAGCCCGCCGACGTCGATGCGCCCGCTGAGGGCGCGGGCGAGCTCGACGGTGGAGGACGTGGTCGGGTCGGCGGGGCCGCCGTGGAGGAAGCGCCCGCCACCGGCGCCGGCCAGGACGAGGTCGAAGGGCTCGCCGTGGGTCGCCGACCACTCGGCCACGATGTCGGCGACGATCCGGGCGTCGTGGTCGTCCAGGTCGAGCGGACGACCGGCGGCCAGGGCGATGTCGAAGCGGTGCACCCAGGCGTCGCGGGTGAACCCCATCTCCATCAGGTACGAGAGGGGCTGGCGCCCGACCGGCTCGGGGAGGGCGAGCAGGGGGAGCCGCCCGATCGATCGGGGGATCCGGGCGCGGGACCGGGCGGCGGCGGGCGCGAGCGTCGACCACTCGTCGCGCAGGGCGGCCGGGGTGGCGTCCCGTCGGTCGAGGACCTGCACCTCGTTGGCCCCGTCCCACCAGTGCGGCGACCCGATCGCCTTCCGGTGGCGGCGCCCGGCGACCGCCTGGCGGACCAGCTCCCGGGGCGACGCCTGCGACGCCGCCGAGCCGATCACGTGGGCGGCGACGTCGTGCACCGTCCACCGGTCGCAGTCGGTCGGGCGGTCCCAGTCGGCGGGCTCGAGCTCGGCGAGCAGGGCGGCGAACCGCCTCCCCTCCTCGAGGGTCAGGTCGTGGGCCTCGGCCCGATCGATGGGTGGGATCGTCGATACGTCGACCGGCGGGTGCGTGCTCATCGGGACGCATCCTGCCTGGTGGAGGGGGGCGCGTCGGGCTGGTTCCCCGCCTGCGACCCGTGGGCGTCGGCCAGGTCCCGGAGCGCCTGGCGGGCGTCGCCGACCATCCCGGGACCGTGCATCGGGAGGAGGGTCCGCGGGGCCTCGCCCGCCAGCTCGCGCAGCCGCACGCTGCTCTCGACGCTCGGCCGGCACCACCCGAGGGTGCGATCGGCGGCCAGCGAGCGCTCGACCGCGTCGCCGTCGACCGTCAGGGCGGGGACAGGACCGAGGTGGGCGAACAGGTCACCGCAGAACATCACGCCGCTGGTCCGCTCGACGATGACGTGCGCCCCCCAGCCCTGCGGGAGGTGGGCGGTGGGGAGCCAGTCGAGGCGCAGGGCGCCGACCGCCAGCCCCCCGTCGTCGGGAGCCGGCATCCACGGCGAGCCCGGACCGTGCGACGGGTGCTGGGGCACGACCACGGTGGCGCCGGTCGCGGCCTGCCAGCGGTCGAGGCCACCGCACTGGTCGGCCTCGACGTGGCCGAAGGTGATCCACCGCACGCGATCGAGGGCGATCACGCGGGAGACGGCCCGGGAGACGTCGGGGAACAGGGCGCCGAACCCGGTGTGCACCAGGACCGGCTCCTCGTCGACGACGAGGAACTGGTTCGTCGCCATCGGCTGGGGCACCCCGGGGAGGGTGACGAGGGTCGACAACCGGTAGACCCCCGGTGCGACCTCGTGCGTGACCGTCTCCACGCCGGCATGGTGCGCCGACCGGCGCGGCGCGCACATCGGTAGGCCACTACGGATGTAAGCGATGGGTCGACGCCGGGTCGGCCATGAGCGATCATCACTCTGGTCCGGGCCGTCCCCCTCGTCCCATGGTCCGGGGTCCGTCGGACTCGTGGATGGAGAGGGTGGGTGACCGGAGCAAGCGGAGAGATCCCCCTCGGGCTCTCGTGGCCACAGCTGTCACGCGAGCCGGCCGGGGCGATCGTCGAGGACCTCCAGCAGGGCTGGCTGCTCGAGGGCCCGCTCGGGGTGGGCAAGAGCACGATCGCCGCCCAGGCCGGTCGCGAGCTGGTGGCCCGCGGCCACCGGGTCGCGTGGGTGCGGGGTGACCACGCCCTCCGCCAGGTGCCGTTCGGATGCCTGGCCCCGCTGCTGGCCACCGCCCCGGCTGACACGGCCGACGCCGCCGACGCCGACGAGCTGACGGCGGCCGCGCCGGTCGGGCGCCTGCTCGGGTCGCTCGGCGCCGACGCCACCGTGATCGTCGACGACGGCCCGCTGATCGACGAGCGGTCGGCCTCGGTCCTGGCCGAGGCGGCCGCTCGCGACGACGGGCCGCGCCTCATCGTCACCGCCCGGACCGGCCACGTCGTCCTGCCCGACCCGCTGGGCCGACTCGTCGCGACGGGGCCCCTCCGCCGCTGGGACGTGCCCCCGCTCGACCGCGACGAGCACGACGACCTGCTGGGCCGAGCCCTCGACGGGCCGATCCACCGCGGCCTCGGCCACGCCCTGTTCAGCCGCAGCCGAGGGCTGCCCCTGCTCCTCCGCCTCCAGCTCGAGGCCGGTGTCCGGGCCCGATCGTTCGAGCGCATCGACGGGGTGTGGCAGCTCACCCGCGACCTGGTGGTGCCGCACGCCCTCGGCGACCTCATCGCCGTCGAGGTGGCCGCCCTCGGCCCGCCCGCCGCCGTCCTGCTCGAGCGCATCGCCGCCTTCGGCCCGCTCCCCACCGCCCTCGTCGACGACGGAGCCGCCCACGCCGAGCTCGATCGGGCCGGGTTCGTCACGTCGCTGCCCGGCGACCGCGGCACCCTCCTGGTCGCGGTCAGCCAGCCGATCGTGGCCGACGCGGTCCGCTCCCAGATGGGCCGCCGGCGCCTCACCGCGCACGTGGGCTGGCTGGGCCAGCACCCCGACCTGACCGACGACCTGCACATCCGCCTGGTCCGCACCAACCTCGACCTCGGCGCCGACGTGTCGACCGACGACCTGGTGCGAGCGGCGTCGGCCGCCTACCGGGTGGCGCAGGTCGACCTGGCCGCCCGCTGCGCCCGTCTGGCCTTCGATCGCACCGGTGACGTCGAGATCGGCCAGTCGCTGGTGCGCATCCTGCTGCGGGCCAGCCGCTACGCCGAGGGGGCCGCCCTGCTCGAGGAGCTCCGCGACCGCCACGGCCACGACGGTCGGCTCATGGCCAACAGCGCCCAGCTCCACATGGGGATGGGCCACGGCGACCACGCCCGGCGCGAGGTGGATGCGGCTCTGGACGGGGGCCGCGACCTCGAGGGCCAGAGCCTCGCCCGCGCCGCCCAGGCCACCGTGCTGCTGGCCCAGGGTCGGCCGATCGAGGCCATCGCCGCGACGGCGGCGGCCGACGACGTCGGCGGAGCGGGCGGGGTGTACCTCACCCTCGTCCGCGGGGCGGCCCAGCTGTGGCACGGCCTGTTCGACCTCGCCATCGCCTCGCTGGAGGAGGCGTCCGCATCGGCCGGCGTGACCGGGACCGACGCCGACGACGTCACCGTCGACGCCCACATCGCGGCGATCCTCGTCGGCCTCGCCCGCGCCGAGCGGGGTGACGCCTCGGGGTTGGACGGCTTGGAGGAGCTGTGGGCCCGGGCGCAGAGCGCCGACGCCGGACCGGGTGGCCCCCACCGGTGGATGGCGCCCGGAGCGCTGGGGCGGAGCGCGCTGTGCCTGGGACGCCCGCAGACCGCGGCCGGGTGGCTCGCGCTGGCCGACCGCTCCGAGGCCCCGGCCCCGCCGGTGGTCAAGGTCTGGTTGGACGGCATGCGGGCCCACGCCCTGGCCCTCTGCGGTGAGGAGGCAGCCGCGACCGAGGTCCTCGAGGCCATGACGCAGGAGCCGCCCTTCCCCGACGACGGTGCGATCCGGGCTCGGGCCCACCTGCTGGCGATGCAGGGCCGCCGACGGGAGGCCGTGCGAGTCCTGCGCGAGGCCGCCGACGACGCCGAGTCCCGCGGTCTCCACATGCTCGAGGCCTGGCTCCGCTACGACCAGATCCGCATGGGGGCCCACAACCAGGCCACCGTGGCCCGCCTGGCCGAGCTGGCGACCGCCGGCGGGCCGCTCCCGAGCCTGCGGAGCCAGCACGCGGTGGCCCTGCGCAACGGTGACGCCGACGAGCTGCGGGAGATCTCCGGGCTGCTGGCCGACCTGGGCGCGCCCTTGTTCGCCGTCGAGGCCCTCGCCCAGGCGGTGGCCGTGGTCGAGCGTCAGGGGCGGCGCGGTGATGCCATCCGCTGGCGGCGCGAGGTCGACGACCTCATCGCCGCGGCCGAGCCGGTCCACACCCCGGCGCTCGCGGACCTCACCCGCCCGGCCGACCTCACCCCGCGGGAGCTCGAGATCGCCCGGCTGGCGGCCGAGGGCCGGTCGGCCAAGGCCATCGCCGCCCACCTCGGCATCAGCTGGCGGACGGTCGACAACAACCTCAGCCGGGTCTACACCAAGCTCGGCATCCCCGGTCGCGACGACCTCGCCGACCACCTCCCCGCCTGATCCCTCCACGGGCCGGGTTGGTGGGACGATCGCTCATGTCGATGCGGATCGGTGACCGTACCGTCCGCGCCATGAGCGCCTCCGCACCGATCGATGGCCCGCCGTCCGCTGTGACCCGCATCCGGGCTCTCGTCTTCATCGACGGCCCGACCGACGAGCCGCGGTCGCTGGCCGCGGTCCTCGACGCCCTCACGGCCCAGCCGGCGACGACGCCGACCCACGGCAGCTACAACGATGGCATGCGGACACCGTTCGCGGCCGACGCGCTCGCCGCCGACGCGGGCGGGCTGTCCACGACGGTGTGGCTCTGGCGGCGAGCCCGGCCCCGGCTCTTCGGGTCCGTGGACGCCTTCTCGCAGGCGATCGCCCGCATCAGCCTGGAGTACGAAGGGATCGCGGCCGACGACGTCGAGCCGGTGTACCTGGCCGTCGAGCAGCTGGTCGACCGGCTGGCGCCCGTCTACGCGGGGGTGCACGTCGCCGAGGCGGAGATGGACGACGAGCGCGCCGCGTCGCTGCGCGGGATGAGCACCAAGGCCCTCGAGTACCGCAAGACCGGGCCCCCCGGTGTCTTCGCCTCGACCTGGTTCGGCTCCGACCTCGTGGCCCGGTTCCCGCCGGGGACGATCGAGGAGGCCGGTGGCCGGCCGACCGCATGGGGTGGCATGTCGGTGCGGCTCGACGACCGGCCGTGGGCGCTGCCGTTCGCCGAGCTGCGGGCCCGCCAGGTCGCGGTCGACGCCGCGCTGCGGCCGCACGGCGTCCTGGCCGACCGCTCGACCGTGCCCCAGGCCGGACCGGCCTGGACGCCCATCCCGAACGTGGTCGCCCCGCCGGCGCCGGCGCCGCCGCCACCCCGACGTCCCCCGCTGCCGGCCGACTGGGAGGCCCTCAGGGGCACCGGTCGCCCCGTCATCGGGGCTGACCTGCGAGGCGAGGACCTGCGCGACGCCGACCTCACCGGTCTGCGGTTCGAGGAGGCGACGGCCGATCGGGTCGACCTCCGCGGCGCCCTGATGGACGGCGTCACCGTGGTGGGCGGCTCCTTCGTCGAGGCCCGCTTCGACGGCGCCAGCCTGGGCGGCGCGATCTTCTTCGACGCCGTCTTGGCCCGGGCCCGGTTCGACGGCGCCACCCTCGACGACGGCTCGGTGGCCACCTGTTCGGCGTCCGGGGCCACGTTCGTCGGCGCCCGCCTGTGCCGGACCGATCTGCTGGGCGCCTTCCTCGACGGCGCCGACCTGTCCGGGGCCGTGCTCACCAACGCCAACCTCCGCCACGCCGACCTCCGCGGCGCCGTGCTGCGGGGCGCCGACCTCAGCGAGGCCGACCTGACCGGAGCCGCGATCGAGGGCGCCGACCTCACCGACGTCGTGCTGGACGACACGACGCTCCCGCGCTGACGGAGGAACGACGGTCGCGCTCGGTGTGACGATCGCTCTGTTGGGTGTGGCCCGGATCGAAGACGCTCACCTCGTCAACCACACCCGGCGGGCGCCGCCCGCGGGGTCGATCGAGGAGAGATCATGCCGACCCGATTCCGCACCGCAGCCCGCCTGGGCCTGGTGACCGTCCTGGCCCTGGGGGCCCTGTCCGCCGGCGCCCTCGCCGGCGCCCAGGGTGCCGAGGGCGAGGCCACCACGCCCCCGCCCGTCCGGGCCGGGGCCGACTCGCCCACCACCTCGGCCTTCGTGCCGATCACCCCGTGCCGGCTGGTCAACAGCCAGAACTCCGCCGGGGCCTTCGCCGACGGCGAGACCCGGGCCTACAACATGTTCGACGCCGCCGAGATCCAGCCACAGGGCGGCAACCCCGCCGGGTGCGGGATCCCGTCCCACGCCACCGGGCTCGAGCTGAGCATCACGTCGGTCCTGGCCGAGGGCGAGGGCTACCTCCGCATCGGCCCGAACCACGTCGCCATCCCGACGGCGACGTTCCACAACTACAGCGACGTCATGAACGCCACCACCGCCGGATCCGTCCGGGTCACGCCCGGCCAGGCCGACAGCTTCAAGATCCGGGTCTTCGAGGCATCGACCCACGTGGTCGTCGACGCTCTCGGGTACTACGTCAGCCAGCCCTTCGCCGTGATCGACGACCCGAACGGGGACGCCAACCTGAGCGTCGCACGCAGCAACGGCGTCAACCTGGCCCAGGAGGTGGCCGTCGGGAGCACCGAGCTGACCTTCAACCGGGACATCACCGGCTGCGGCTACCAGGCGACCATCGGCCACCCCGGGCAGCTGGGTGTCGGTGGTCCCGACCCGGGCTACGCCACCGTGACCGGCGTGACCGGCCAGCCCACCCGGGTGCGGATCCGCACCTTCGAGGCCGACGGTGATGCCGCCGACCGACCCTTCCACCTCCAGATCACCTGCTGATCCGCACCGCTCCCCACCCCCGCCAGGACGGCCCGCCCCCCAGGGGCGGGCCGTCCCGCGTGCGCACCGCCGCCGGTGACCTCGACCTGCGAGCAGTGATGGGCAACTCAGAGCACGCTTGCTCACCCCTGAACGAGAAAGGCCCTGGCCGGGGGCCAGGGCCTTGGAGCGGACGACCGGATTCGAACCGGCGACCCTCACCTTCGCAAGGTTCCGTCGCCCGTCCAGGAGATCCGTGCAGTGCGCTGACACGCGTCTGCGTCCTCTCGAATGTCCGTGGAGTGCTGCCCTGTCCGCCCAACAGTAGACCGCTCTACTTCTCAGATCGTCGGCTGCAGCGTGCCCTCTTCGGCAATGATCCCCCGTATGGGCGGGATTCCCCGAAGAAGAACCTCCTCCGACCCCGCCACGTCCACGTCACAAGGGAGCGACAGGCTCCGCCGGCGATCCGAGCAAGTCGACGACATCTGCAAGGAGCTTGGGCGGTTCATCGTTGACTGGTCGCAACTGATGCATTGGGCGCGGTCGCAGCTGGTCGCCGGAATGCAGATGGCCCCGGGTGCGGACCAGTTGGCCGGTCACCTCACCGAGCGGCAGGTCATCGACGCGATGGATCCAGTCTCCGCTCGGTGGATGTCAGCCCGTCGCGAGCACGGGGTCCCGGTCGTCTCAGGCGGGCGGGTTGTGGAGATCCGGACGGAGTTCGAGGACGATGGCGAAGACGGCGTTGACGTCGCTCAAGTCCTTCGCGGGTGGCTGCATCGCCTGCACGATGAGCGAAACCGGTTGCTCCACGACTCGTGGTTCGTCGGGTGGGGGAACGAGACGACGACCGACTGGTCGACTGCAGAGCTTCAGCGGATCGACCCGCGACGTCATGACCCGCATGTGCAGCGAGACCTCACCGCCGATGACCTTCGGGCGCTGTCCAGCGAGACGCGCGACGCGAGCAAGGTCGCGATGAACTTCATGCTCCAGCGTCGACTCGGCTTTGCGTCGTACAGCGCATTGTTCGAGATCCGGGCGAAGCGGATCTACCTGCGCGAGGGTCGGTCGCAAACCGCGTCCTCGCCCTGACCCGGGGCACCGCGGGCATGGGCCGAAGACCCGCAAGTACACGGAAGCCCGGTGAATGCGCCGCGGTGCGGCGCGAGGCTGCTGCGATGGACGGCGATGGCACGATCACTTACGGCTTCGAGGGGCTGGATGTCGCGCTCCGACGGACGCTGCTTGCGACCAACGCGTCGATGCGACATCGATGGCCGACATCCGAGCCGGTCGGCCCCGAGCGGTCGGCGTTCATCGAACAGGCCGGGCGGACGGTTAGCCGGCTGGTGGCCGAGTCCCTCATGTGGCTGTTCGCCCTCGGTGACACCCTCGAGGAAGCCGGGGCCGTCGACCTCAACGCGAAGTCGAACCCTGCGTTCCGAGGCACGGTCGATGGCTGCGTCCTGAACGGCCTCCGACTCGCACGAAACCTCGCCGTCCACCAGCTCGTGGCCGCGGTGCCGTCCAGCCCGCAGACCAGCACATTGAGGATGCGTCGGTCGGATGCATGGATCGACTCCGGATCGGTTCACGGCCTCGCACTGGCGTGGCGTCCCCTCGACGGGTTGGTGGCTCGTTCCCAGCGGCAGCTCGTGGAGAGGGACTTCGCTGCTCTGGTCGCGGGTGAGCCAGCGACGATCCCTGTCATGACGGCGCGCCGGTTCCTCGCGACCGCCGCATCCAGCGCCGGCCTCGGCGTTCCACCTGCGCCTGCCCCACCTCCCCCGCAGGCAGGGAGCTTTGCGGCGGAGTCTTTCGAGGTTCCGGCGGACTCACCGACATCGGTCCTCGCGGTCTATTCGAACGCCCGCGGAACCTACCTCGGTCTCGATGCCGAGCCGCCGGTTCGCTGACGCCGGGTCCGGCACCGACATGGACACGGAGCTAGAGGCGGCGCCTCGGGTCTCAGGCTGCGTGTCGGCCCCGCTTCGCTGGCTCGACTAGCTAGCTGAGCGCTCGGTCAAGCGCATCTCGGCCACCTTCCGATTTCTCTCATCACTGGCGACGTCTCGACGCAGCCCGCGCTGGGCACTCCGGGGTTGCGGCTTGTGTACGCTCGTGACATCGTCCGTCGGCTTGCCAATAACTGAGGGTTATCGACGTTGGGGGGACTCTGGCAGACACTCGGCTACGACGAGCGTGCGTCCGAGATCGCACAAGGGATGCGGGGCGATCGGACGATCAACGTCATCGAGGGCCCTCCGGGGACGGGCAAGACGTCCCTGGCACGAGCGATCGGCGGGCTCTGGGCCTCGTCCGGCGGGAGCACGATCGTGGCCGAAGGGGACGTCGCTCGAAGTGACGACGTGCTCTACCCGTTCGGCTTCGTCCTTGCCGGGGTGCCGGGCTCGCTCCGATCGATGGGATCAGGGGCGGCAAACCTCTCGCGTGTCGCTGAGGTGTTCCTGGGCACGCAGGGGATCCTCACCTCGGTGGTCGAGGCGGCGGGGGCGTTCCGCCGCGAGGCCCAGGCGCGGCGGTCGGCATACCTCGGGGCCGAGGAGCAGCAGGTCCTGGCCGAGATCGAGCGCTTGTCGGGCGACAACCCGCTGCTGATCCTCGCCGACAACCTGCACTGGTGGGACAAGCGGTCGATCGATCTGCTGCGGACGCTGGTCGACCCGAGGGCCTGGACGTCCTGGCCGTTCCTGGCCGGAGCACGGCTCGTCGCCATCCAGACGCCGCACCCGTATCAGCACGCAGCTCATCCGGACGCACTGGCCGGGTTGCTGGCACCGGCAAGGACGCGCAGGCACCGACTCCAGCGCATCGAGCGTGAAGGCTTCGAGCAGGTGTTGATCGATCTTGGCGCGCCGCCCACCGACGCCGTCAGGGCCGCTGACACAGTGCACCGGCTATCCGGAGGCCACCTCGCCCTCGCCAGCCGCGCTGCGCAACGTCTCGCCGATGGCGAGCTGGGGAGCATCTTGGAGGCCGGCCGCAGCGACGACTTCCTGCGGCTCCTCCTGACGGAGCGGATGGAGGCTCTGGGCGAGCTCGGACAGCAGATCACCTATCTCCTGCAGGTGGGGGCGGTGCTCGGGTTGGCCTTCCGACGATCCGAGATCTCATGCGCGATCGGCGGACCCCCCAACGAGACGGGGCGACTGCTCCGGTTCTGCCGTGAGGAGCGGATCCTCGACTTCAGCGAGGACTCGGCCCAGTTCGTCCACGACGTCTACCGCCAGTACTTCTTTGAGGCCGGAGCGGACTTGCGGGTCGAGATCCACGAACAGCTGGCCGAGTGCCTGCGCAACTTCCGTCCCGCCGACTACGACCTCCGCGCCCTCAACGCGCTGCGCGCCGACGATGCAGGGGAGGCAGGCCGTCTGACCGTGCACGCCGCCCTTCTCCTCCAGCGCGAAGGCCGCGTCTGGAGGGAACTGCCACCTGAGCTGCTCACGCACCTCGACCGTCGGAGACTCACGTCGTTCGTCGAGATGTGCGAAGCCGCGCTCGTCGCGCTGCGGGAGTACCGGTTCGACGACTGTCTCGGCCTGCTGGACGAAGCGCCAGGGGGCCTTCCCCGGTCGTTGGTGGCCGAGGTCGAGTACCTCAGGGCGATGTGCCTCTTGGCGACACGGTCAGAGATCGATCAGGGCGATGCGCGAAGTGCGCTCGGTGCCTGGAGCGGATACGAGGAGACCGAACCAGAGCTCGGGATCCGTTTGGCCCGGCTCCTCTTGTACGGGCTGAGCCACC
The DNA here is from genome assembly GCA_036380755.1 of Iamia sp. Lineage (GTDB taxonomy): Bacteria > Actinomycetota > Acidimicrobiia > Acidimicrobiales > Iamiaceae > Iamia. The sequence continues at coordinate 18,931 of DASVEC010000008.1, forward strand.
TGATCAACAAGGACCAAGGTCTCGAGCTCGAGGCAAGGATCCTTGGTTTCCTGGGTCGGCGGAGCAGCTTCGATCCCACGGCAGCCGACGACCAGTTCTCCATCCTTCGCTCCGCCGGGAGCCTCTACCAGCCAGAGGCGGCGCTGCGTCGCACGCGTCGGGCGGCCAAGCACTTCGCTCCCGCCACGGGTCAGACCGTCATCCGCCGTCCGATCGAGTACTACCGATCCTTGCTGAACTACGGAGCCGACCTGATTGCCAGTTCGCTCCACGATGACGCCAAGGATGTCCACCGGACCATCGGTGGTCTGTTCGATCGCTACGGGGAGGATCTGTTCCCACGCCCGGACTTCGCGAAGACCAACGAGGTTCTGAACCGCTACCGGCGGGGTGACATCGACGCGGCCGAGGCCGCGCTGGCTCAGGCGGCCATCTGCTCGCACCTACCGGCCCGCGCCGATCCCTTCTACCCCGAGAATGCCCTTGCTGCGTACACGGCCCTGGCCGGCAACCCGGCGGCTGCGGTCACCCGCTACGACG
>DASVEC010000009.1:0-5521 GCA_036380755.1 Iamia sp.
GGGACCGGTGGCCGATCGCAGAGCCACGCCGGTGGTGACGGCCACGAGGGCGAGGAGCACGACGAGGGGGAGGACGTACGCCATCAGCGGGTGACCTCGGACACGGGACGGGTCGTACCCCGGCAGCGTGCCGTCGGACCCCCGCCGGGGTCGGCTCCCCGGCGGGGGCCGAGGTTGCGCGGCCCTCGTAGCCTGTAGGCATGTTCCTCCGTCGCAAGCAAGAGATGGTCGAGCCCGATCACGCCCTGCGGGGACGCGACGACTCGATGCCCGTGGCCGCCACCCACACGGTGCTCGGCACCGCCCTGACGCCCCCGTTCCCCGAGGGCACCCGCACCGCCGTCTTCGCCCTCGGCTGCTTCTGGGGCGCCGAGCGCCTCTTCTGGCAGACCCCCGGCGTGGTCACCACCGCGGCGGGCTACGTCGGTGGCTTCACGCCCAATCCCACCTACGAGGAGGTGTGCTCGGGCCGCACCGGCCACACCGAGGCCGTCCTCGTCGCCTACGACCCCGAGAAGGTCGGCCTCGAGACCCTGCTCAAGGTGTTCTGGGAGGGCCACGACCCGACCCAGGGCATGCGTCAGGGCAACGACGTCGGCACCCAGTACCGCTCCGGCATCTACGGGCTGAGCGGCGACGACCTCGCCGTCGCCCAGGCGAGCCGGGAGAAGTTCCAGGCCAAGCTGGCCGAGGCCGGCTACGGCGAGATCACCACCGAGATCGCCGACGGCGGGCCCTTCTTCTACGCCGAGGACTACCACCAGCAGTACCTCGACAAGGTCCCCAACGGCTACTGCGGTCTCGGAGGCACCGGAGTCTCCTGTCCCATCGGCGTCGCCCGCGCCGACTGAGGCCCGGCGGTCACCCCGAGGGGTGGCATGATCCAGCCACCTGACGTTCACCTTGGGGGGAGAACCATGCGCTCGATCACCCGTGCCCTGCTCGCCGTCGCCGTCCTGGTCGCCGCGCCGCTGGCCGCGTGTGGCGCCGACGAGGAGGCCGCCGGGTCCGACGACGCCACCGTCGAGGCGCTCGACAACGTCTTCGGCGAGGAGGAGCACAGCATCCGGGTCGATGTCGGCGAGACGGTGACCTGGGAGAACGTGGGTCGCAACGACCACAACATCATCTCCGTCGACGGCGCCCCCTTCGGCGTGGGCGAGACCGAGTTCCGGCCCGAGGACACCTACGAGGCGACCTTCGAGGAGGAGGGGGCGTTCGCCTACTACTGCTCGCTCCACGGCAACGCCACCGACGGCATGACGGGCACGGTGCTGGTCGGCGATGTCGAGGCGCCCCCAACGCCCGAGCCCGATCCCGACGCCCTGGACATCGTCGCCAGCGGCGAGACCCTGGAGGTCCCGGCCGACCACGAGACGATCCAGGGGGCCGTCGACGCCGCCGGGGAGGGCGACCTCATCTTGATCAGCCCCGGCGTGTACGAGGAGGAGGTCCAGGTCGGGCGGGGCAAGGACGGCATCACGCTGCGCGGCCTCGACCGCGACGAGGTCATCCTCGACGGGGAGTTCACCAAGTCCAACGGCGTCCAGGTGGTGGGAGCCAACGGCGTCGTCATCGAGAACATGACCGCCCGCAACTACACCAAGAACGGCTTCTTCTGGACCGGCGTCACCGGGTACCGCGGGTCGTACCTCACGGCCGTGAGGAACGGCGACTACGGCGTCTACGCCTTCGAGTCGACCAAGGGCCAGATCGACCACAGCTACGGCGGGGGCAGTCCCGACGCCGGGTTCTACATAGGTGGCTGCCAACCGTGCGACGCCCTGATCACCGACGTGGTGTCGGAGTGGAACGGGCTGGGCTACAGCGGCACCAACGCGGGCGGGAACCTGGTGATCGCCAACAGCATCTGGCGGTACAACCGGGCCGGCATCGTGCCCAACAGCGGCTCCTACGAGCCCGAGTACCCGCAGGACGACAACACGATCGTCGGCAACCTCGTCCACGACAACAACAACGGCGAGACCCCGGCCATCGACATCTCGATCACGGCGATGGGCAACGGGATCCTCGTCGCCGGTGGCATCAACAACACGATCGAGCGCAACCGGGTGGTCGAGCACGACGTCGCCGGCATCGGCATCATCACCTACCCCGAGAGCGCCGAGTACCTGTGGGAGGCCACCGGGAACGTCGTGCGCGACAACGTGGTGTCGGGCTCGGGGCTGGGCGACCTGGCCCTGTGGTTCGACGGCGAGGGCGAGAAGACGGGCGAGAACTGCTTCGCCGACAACGACTTCGAGACCTCCGCCCCCGAGGACCTCGAGACCGAGGCGCCGTGCCCCGCCGTCGAGACCGGCGACCTGAGCCGGGGGGCATTCGACATCGTCAGCCTGGCCGTCAACGACGGGAAGCCCGCCTCGGTGCCCTACACCGAGGCCGAGCTGCCCGACATCGCCCCCGAGGACCAGCCCGAGATGCCGGATCCGGCCACCAGCCCGGCCCGGCCGGCGATCGACGTCCCGCAGGTGCTCGACCTCGACGCCATCGAGGTGCCGGCGGCGCCGTGACCGGACGGGTCGTCGCCGGGGCCCTCGCCCTGCTCCTGCTGGGCCCGGCCTGCTCCGGCGACGACCCGACCCCGGCGGCCGGGGACCCGACGCCGACGACCGAGGACTGGGTCGCAGCCGACGACGACGATGCCCTCTTCACCGTCGACTGCACCTTCAGCCACCGCGCCTCCGACGACCCCATCGTGCACCCGGGCCGGCCGGGGGTGAGCGACAGCCACGAGTTCTTCGGCAGCGCGGCCACCGACGCCGCCAGCACCGGCCCGTCGCTCCGTGGCACCGCCACGACCTGCGAGGACACCGAGGACACGGCGGCCTACTGGGTGCCGACCCTGTCGGTCGACGGCGTGCCCGTCGATCCGACCTTCGTGCGGGCCTACTACCGGGCCGCCCCCGGCGCCGACGTCCGCCACGTCCGGCCGCCACCCCTCGGCCTGGCCATGATCGCCGGTGACCCCGAGGCCGGCGGCGAGGACCACGCCCACGACCACGGCGGCGGGGATCCCGTGGGCGCCGCGGGCTGGGGGTGCGGCCTCCGGCCCCGGCACCTCCACGTCGAGCCACCCACGGACTGCACCGACCCGTCGCCCCTCACCCTGCGGCTCCGGTTCCCGGACTGCTGGGACGGCGAGCGCCTCGACGCCGAGGACCACCGGGCCCACGTCGCGCCGAGCGTCGACGGCGCCTGCCCCGCCACCCACCCCGTGCTCATGACCCAGCTCCAGGTCTCGGTGGTGTGGCCCGTCACCGGGGCCGACGCCGGCCGGGTCACCCTGTCGTCCGGCGCCGTCGCGGGCGCCCACGGCGACTTCCTCAACGGGTGGGACCCCGATGCCCTCCGGGGCCACGTCGACCTCTGCATCAAGGCCAAGGCCAACTGCACCATCGGCTGACCCGCTCCCCGCCTTTTCTGTGCCCGTTCAGACGCGGAGGGTGGTTTTTGCCGCAGGGGTGTGCGATGGTGCCCCGAACGACGTGACGGACGTCGCTGGCGAAGGGGTGGGCCCCCAATGGTCCTCGGCATGGTCTCCAACGGTGGACGCGCGGGTGCACGCCCGAGCAGGAGGGAAGGGGCGAGGCGCGGCGTCGGCGTGGTCGTCGTCGCCGTCGTGGCCGCGGCCGCGGCGTGGGCGCTCGTCGCGCCGGCCGTGCCCGCGGCCGCCGACGCGGCGGACTACAGCCCGCCCTTCACCTACAAGTACGAGCCGCCCGCCATCGCCGGGTGGGCGGGGCTCGACGGGTCGAAACCGGTGTCGATGAGCAACAACGCCCTGTCGGTCGGGTGGGCCAGCACTCCCGGAGGCGAGACTTTCGCCCCCGAGTCGAGCAGCAGCCTCGTGCACACTCTCTACTACGGCGTGGCCGACCAGCTGGGCCGTGGCCTGCGCGAGCTGCGGCTGCTGGATGCACCCGGTGCCGTCCGGAGCCACCCGGGCCACAGCCACCTGAGCGGTGACGGTCTCAGCTTCGTCGCCACCTACCGGGCCGACCCGGAGACGCTGGGGCTCTGCAACGGGTTCCTCTATCCCCAGGCCAACTACGCCACGACCCAGGTCATGCGGTGGGAGCGCCCGGACCGGCAGTCGGAGTTCGGCGCACCGATCGTCATGAGCCTGGCCGACGGGTCGGCCTGCAACGGCATGCCCGCCGACGTGGGCCCGCCGCTGACCGGCATCGGCGGGGACGGGGAGTCGTGGGAGCCGACGATCACCAACGACGGGAGCGTGGTGGCCTTCACGTCGTGGGCCCGGAACTTCGGATCGGGGAACGTGCCCACGACCGAGGGCGTCAAGGGCCTGTTCATCTCGACCCTGGGCTCGACCGGAGACCCCGTCGTCTCGATGGTCACGCCCGCCGACCTGAACGCGGACGTGTGGTCACCGATGATCTCCGGTGACGGCAACCGGATCGTCTTCGTGTCGAACGCCAGCGACCTGGTCCCGGGGGTCTCGCCGCCCCCGTTCGGCACGCTCGTCTACGTGGCCACGCGGGACGGCTCGTCGTGGACCTTCGACGTGGTGTCGAAGAGCACCTCGGGGGCGCTGGCCGCGGACGGCGGCGTCGGGGTCGAGAACGGAGCCCCCTCGATCGACGACGCGGGCGAACGAGTGGCGTTCTGGTCACCCGCATCCAACCTCGACACCTCCGTGGGCAACCCCGCGGTCCCGACGGCCTACGTGCGGGACATCGCCGCCGGGAAGACGTGGGCGGTCACCGACCGCTCTCCGCTGGACGAGGAGGACCACCCGGCCTCCGCCTACCTCGGTGCCACCGGTCGCGCCGCCATCTCCCACGACGGCGAGCGGGTCGCGGCGTTCGGCGTGACCGGCTTCGACGACCCCTCGCTGCTCCGGGTGTTCGACGCCGACGACGTCGTCAGCGGTGTCGCCACCCAGCGCCGCTGGGCGATGATCTCGGATCGGGACTACGCACCGATGGTCAACAGCGACCTCAACGTGGTGATCGAGGGCCAGCCGGCGAGCCCGCCCACCACCCCGGCGTCGTATGCGGTCGCCTTCCCGTCCTACAAGGCCCCGACCCCGTTCTTCGGTGCCTACGGCTCGGCCATCTACTTCGTCGGTGGCGGATCGCTCGGCCCCGACATCGCCCGGGGTTGGCACGGCGACCCGGTCGACACCGCCAACGGCAGCTTCCGGCAGGACGAGGTCGACCTCGTCGCCCCCGGGGAGGCCGGCCCGGCCGCCGTCCGTCGGACCCACACGTCGATCGGGGAGCCGAGCGGCGTGTTCGGTCCCGGTTGGATGTCGAACCTCGACGAGCGTCTGCAGGTGCGATCGGACGTCGCCCTCTTGACCATGGCGAACGGGCAGCGGGTCGCCTTCGTCGACGAGGACATGACGGGCGAGTGGCAGCCGATCGAGGGCCTGCAGCTGACGATGCTCGACACCGAGTACGGGTGGAGCGTCACCGACGCCACCGGAGCGGAGCGAAGGTTCGGGCCCGATGGCCGGCTCATCGGGTGGTCGGAG
>DASVEC010000010.1:0-2463 GCA_036380755.1 Iamia sp.
CTCTCCCACGAGCTGGACCAGATCGAGCTGCTCGTGCACGCCCGCCTGCACGAGCACCTCGAGGGTGGACCCCCGCCCGACGGACCGTCCTCGCCCGAGGGCCTCGACGTCGACCTCGCCCTGCTGGCCGAGCTCAGCGGCGGCGCCGACCTGACGCGCGACGAGCACCTGCTCGTCCTGCTCGCCCTCGCCCCCCACCTCCGGCCGGACATGTTCGGCCGGCTGATCGGCGAGCACCTCCCCGACGGCGGCGACCTGCCCGGGTTCGGCGGGGTGCGGGGCGAGCAGCACCGGGGCGTGCTGCCGACCGGCGAGACGGCGCAGCTCGTCCTCGCCGGCGACGACCTGGCCCGGCGGCTCGACGTGCAGCGCCTGTTCGCGACCGACCACTGGTTCGGCCGGCGCCACGTGCTGTGGCTCGACACCGTGCGGGAGGGAGAGCCCGTGATGGGCGGGCGGCTGATCCTCGACCCCGAGATCGTCGAGCGGCTCACCACCGGCACCGTCAGCCTGCCGCGGTTCTCCGTCGACTTCCCCGCCGAGCACATCGACACCGCGCTGGGGTGGGACGACGTCGTCCTCCACCCCGACACCCGGCGCCAGGTGGACGAGATCGAGCACTGGATCCGCTTCAACGACACCCTGCTCGGGGTCTGGGGCATGGAGGCCCGGGTCCGGCCCGGCTACCGCGCCCTGTTCCACGGCCCGCCCGGCACCGGCAAGACGCTGATCGCGACCCTCGTCGGCAAGGACACCGGCCGCCCGGTCTTCCGGATCGACCTGTCGCGCGTCGTCTCCAAGTACATCGGCGAGACCGAGAAGAACCTGGCCCGGCTGTTCGACAAGGCCGAGCACAAGGACTGGATCCTGTTCTTCGACGAGGCGGACGCGCTGTTCGGCAAGCGCACCGAGATCCGCGACGCGCATGACAAGTACGCCAACCAGGAGGTCGCCTACCTCCTGCAGCGCATCGAGACCCACGCCGGGTTGGTGATCCTGGCCACCAACCAGAGGGGCAACGTCGACGAGGCCTTCCTGCGCCGGTTCCAGGCGTCGATCAGCTTCCCGATGCCACGGCCCGAGGAGCGCGAGGCCCTCTGGACGCAGGTCTTCCCCGAGCAGCTCACCGTCGCCGAGGACGTCGACTGGCACGACGTCGCCGGCCGCTTCGAGCTGACCGGCGCCAGCATCGTCAACGTGGCCCACTTCTGCGCCCTCGAGGCCCTGGCGACCGACACCACCACCGTCGACCGCAGCAGCCTGGAGACCGCCATCCGCCGCGAGCTGGTCAAGGAAGGCCGCATGATCTGACCCCCGGCAGCCCCCCGTCGCGGCGTGCACTGCGACCCGACGAGCGGGCGGATGGGTTCGACCGGTTCGGGTTGGAGGGGTGGGTGGCGGTGCGGGGTCGGCGGGGCTGGGGTCGGTGAGCTTCGACGAGCGCTAGTTGAGGACGGTGACGAGGGCCTTGGCGGCCACGATCTTCAGCCCGGCGATGCCGAGTGCCTCGTAGGGGTGGTTGCGGATCGCCGTGGCGACTGTCCACAGATGGGCAACACCCACGCCAGCGCCCGGTACGCAGCCAAGACCACCAGCGGGTCGTCCCCACCGCCAAGTGCCCATCGGGTCCCAGAAGTTGTGTCCTTCACGTGCGCTCTGAGGCGAGAGAATGGTGCACCCGAATGCCGCTACGACGCGTCGCGCGGGCCGGCGATCTTGTCGAAGGCTGCGATCATGTCGGACCGCCCGGCTCGCTCGGCCCACTCTCGGGCACTGAGACCCTCCTCTGCGTCTCTCGCAGCTGTGTTCGCCCCGGCCCTGAGAACGGTCTCGACCACGGCAGCGTTCGACTCGGCGGACCACACGGCATTCAGTAGCGGAGTTCTCCCATCGGGCGCCGCATCGTCGACTCTCGCGCCGGCGTTGATGAGCTCCCGCACCACCGCTGCGTGCGGGAACTCGACAGCCGACATCAGGATGCTGAAACCATGGGCATCCGACGCATTTGGGTCGGCGCCTGCCTCCAACAGCAACGTCACCACCGGGAGGTGCCCTCGCATCGCCGCCAGACCGAGAGCCGTGACACCCGCCGGGTTCCGACCATCGACCGGTGCTCCAGATGCGAGCACCTGCGCAACCTCCCCATGTTGGCCTTGCCGTGCAGCACGGTGGAGTTGGCGAATCTGATCGTCTGACATCCCTATCCCCATTCAGTACGGGAAGACATCTGCCTCGAGCTGCCTGCGGATCTCTTCGAGAATACGAGCCGCGTCCCCTCTCGACCGAGCCGCCGTCAGGCGAGTCTCAACCTCCTCGTAGTACCTGGTGGTGTGGATCACGCGGTGATCAGCGCCCACGGCTACACCGTCCTGGTACCGAAGGAAGACCCCGTTCATGGCGTCGTTGATGCTGATGCACCATGACTTGATCATCTCGCGTGAGACTGCCGCGTGGCTCGCCTGG
>DASVEC010000011.1:0-6100 GCA_036380755.1 Iamia sp.
GACGCCGCTACGCCATCGGCGACCATGTCGTGCTGCTCGCCCCGAACCCCGATGAGCGCCTCGTCACCAGCGAACGCCTCATCGTCACCGACGTCGACCTCCCCGGCGCCCTGCTCCGAGCCGTCACCGCCGAGGGTCGGCCAGTCGTCCTGTCCGGCGAGGCGATCGACGCCGAGCACCTCGACCACGGCTACGCCCTCACCATCCACCGGGCCCAGGGCGCCACGTACGACCGCGCCCACGTCCTCGCTGCCGGCGGCGGCCGGGAGCTGGCCTACGTCGCCCTCAGCCGAGCCCGCACCGGCACCACCCTCCACGCCGTCGCCGATGACCTCGACCAAGCCCGCCACGACCTCGGCCTCGACTGGCGTGGCGATCGACAGCAGCGGTGGATCACCGACACCGCCGTCCCGGCCCCGCAGCCGAGTATCCGGACGGTCGAGGCAGAGCAGACACCAGAGCAGCGCCGCTTCGCCGCTCTCGGCCGCCTCGATGCCCTCAACGACGACCTCCAAGACCTCTATGCCGGCCGAGGCCGTTGGCAGCACACCCCCGAAGGCGCCAACGCCCGAACCCTCAACGACCTCCGAGCACGACTCGATGCCGCCCAACGCCAAGCCGCCCACCCCGACACCCGCCGCCGAGAACGCCGCAGCGCACTGCGAGAGGCCGATGTCCTGGCCCCCGCCCTCGAGGCCGCCGAAGCGATATGGCAGGCGGTCGGGCAGCCGTCGGCCGACGACCTCCAGCGGACGATCACCAGCGTGGAGGCTCACATCGAGCGCGACGACCTGGCCGAGCGCCGCCAGTACCTCGCGTCCCTCCTCGACCGCCGGACGCTGGGGCTCGACCCCGTCGAACGCGAGGTGTCCTGCACTCGCCCCGATGCCGGTCATGAAGGCATCGGTCTTTGACTTGGTCGCTCGTTCAAGGAACGCGATGAAACCCCTTGGCCGAAGGGGATCCACGGAATACGGACGCTATCCGCTACCGAGGAGGGCCAGTAGTGACACCACAAGAGCGAGCACCCCTGTCGCAACCGCAACCCACGTCAACCAAAGTACTGTCGTGGCCAGCCGTAGATCGACTCTTGCCGTTACGACGCTCGAAACATTACTGATCGAGTCTCGGAGAAGCTGCTCAGCGGTGAGAAGGTTGTTCGCTCGTACGAGGGCTGACTCTCGTAGGTTCGAGACGAGATCTGGATCGTGTTCCCTTCTCCAGTCGTGGACGTACTTGAACTGAAGAACTTCTCGAGCAAATCGCCACTCCTCCCCGGCCATCACCCGAAGTTCACTCGCAACAATTCGAGCATCGAAACTCTCATCGGTTACCAAGCGAAAGAGGTGCTCGAACTGTGCCACCTGTTCTCGTCGGTTGGTTGGATCGCTCGAAGCGACGACACGGTCACGCACACCAGCCACGTGCCTTTCATACTCAGCCAAAAGGCAATTGAGTCCGTACCGGGTGGCGAATCCACTGATCCGATGTGAGAGGTAGTTTCCAAGGCCACGGTTGTTTAGGCCACCGTAAGATGCGAGGTCACTTTCGATGTCGGTCACCCGCGCACCGAGGCGGAGTGAGTATTCGTGGTTGCCGACCTCGTCGTCCCACAGACTGAGCCTCCAGCCGGGCAGCTGGTCGGCCGCCAGGGCGTCGAATTCATTGTCGATCTGAAGCACATGCGGATAGGCATCCATGCCTACGGAGGGGTCGGCGCCTGTAAAGGGCTGAGCCAACTTGCAGGTGAACACCTCAATCGAAGGCATGTGCCCCGAAGCAGCCTGCGATCCTGTAAAGACCCCTGGCAGATTGGCGCCCAACCAATCGTGACACCGCTTGCGCAACTCTCGTCGGACACTGCTCACAGCTTCTCGTCGAAGGTTCACCGGGCCTGGCATGGTCCACCCCCCAACGTCCCTGCGGCGCCACTGCGTCTCCCACTCCACCTCGAATGGCTTATGGAGACTCCACTCTGTCGTGTCGTCGGCTACGAAGTGAAGGACTAGGCAGCTGAGACTCGGCGTGACGGAGTAGAGCCCCGCCCAAGCCTCGCTGAACCCCGCCGGCATCGAGGCGGTCAGGCCGCCGCCGAGAGGCCTGCCTTCGGCCTCGTCGCCGATGCGTGAGAGATTCGCCCATGCCCCACCGAATGCATTGCCACGTGTGATGTCTAGCCATCGGTCGAGGTTCGTGAACGGCGGCTCGAACTCATCGTCGCGGACCCATCCCAACTTGACGATCGATCTGCGCAGAGCCCCGATCGTGGAGGGCGTGTACATCTCGACGCACGTCAGCCCCACAAACCGGATCTCTTCCCCACTCGGCAGTGCCGAGGCCTGGTTCTCTTCGGCATCGCGCTGCAGCCGGTACAGGCGATCCTCTTCGGTTTCCGGCGGTGGCTCGTCGGTGCCCGTCATGGAGGGCATGCTTGCTGAGACCTCCCTCGGCGTCGAGTGCCCTTGGACGCCACCAGGCCTCGCAGCCAAACTCGAGCGCGCCTGATCGTCTGCCGCCGAGCTCACCTAGCGTGCGCCCATGGGCAACCGCAGGCTGGAGCCGTCGGTGCTGGTTGGTGTGGTGCTCGGTGGTGCCGTCGGCGCTGTCATTGCGATCGTCATCTGGTTCCGCCTCCTCTGGGAGTCCGAGCCGTGTGGGGCGACGACATGCGACAACGACGGCGGGATCGTCGTCGTCGTCGGCCTCCTGGCAGCAGTCGGCGCTCTGGCAGGCGGCTGGTGGGCGGGGGCCCGGAAGCGTCGGTGGCATGAGCGCGAGTCGTCGTGAGCGCGTGACGGCGCAGCCGACAAGCCCGAACGAGGTTCGGTCGAGCGCGCCGGTCTTTCCGCCGTTTCAGCCTCGGACTTCCCCGTGGCTGCCCCGCTGGGTGTACCTCGCGGCGATCGTCGCCGTCATAGCCCTGGCGGCGTTCGGGGTCTGGAACCCGAGAGACCACGTGGCGGTCACCCTGGTCCTCGACCACGCCTTGATCGCCTACGTCCTGGTCGTTGCCCTCGCCATCGGCGGGGTCATGCCCCGCCGCGACGCCTCCTTCGAGCCAGCCCGCCGCGCCGTCGGCCCTTTGCTCGTGGTCGTCCTCGTCGGGGGGCTGCTGTACGTCGGCGATCGCGTCGGCGAGGTGAAGGTCGAGGCCGTCGCCGCAGTGCCGGGTACCGATCTCGAGGTATCGGTACGCAACGTCCCCAGACCGTTCGACGAGAAGCGCAAGAGCTACCTGTTCATCGACCAGGGAAAGGGCGTGTGGCGGCGCCGGGTGCGTGTCAACGCGGAGGCACACTGGGCCTACCCGCCCTACGAGCTACGAGCCTCGTCGCTGTCCCGAGGTGTCCTGCGAGTCGAGTGGCTCCGCCCCGGCGATGTCGATCCGCTGCTCGCGTGGTGGGACGTCACCTTCGACCAGGACACGCTCGAGGCGACCCGCGTCGAGATGACCGACTGCAGCATCGAACGAGCAGAGGCAATCGGGCGGAACCGACCCACCGTTCCGCCACCGCCAGAACCGGCCAGCGGAGACCTCGCCTGTTGACGGGTGGAAACTGCGGCCCACTTTCCTCGGTAGTCACCCGGGCGTAGCGACTTCGGTCTGATCTGCGACGCACGGTCACTTCTGGGCCCATCTCAGGGCCTAATCCATCCCGGTGTCTTCCCGGAGGAGGGCGGAATCGGGCGGGTTCTGGCGGGATGTGACGGTCTCTGGCGGACAGACCCATCGACACATCGGGCCTGGTCGGGTACCCTTTTTCTATGGCGCCCCCGGGAGGACTCGAACCTCCGACGCACGGTTTAGGACACCGACGCTCTATCCCCTGAGCTACGAGGGCCGGGCAGAGCGGACGACTCTACGGCACGCTCCCGCCGGGCCGGCTCACGATCGCCGGGGCCCCGCCGATGGGACCCGATCGCGGATGAGTTCCGCGTCACAGGCTGCGGGTGGCTAACGTCTGTCCTCAGGCCAGACGACACCCGCCCCCGCGGGAGGAGAACCGACACATGCGCGCAGGACACACGATCAAGGTGGCGCTCGGTGCCGCCGTCGCTGTCTTCCTGATGGGGCTGACCTTGGCCGGCTCGCCGGCAGGGGCTCAGGGCGACGAGTACGCCGACGTCCTCACCTCGACGGCCGACCAGACCACGGTCGGCAGCACGTGCAACAACACCGGCATCACGGTGACCACGAGCAACCTGCTGCCGGGCACCGACGCCACCTTCACGCTCTTCTCCGACCCGGTCGTGCTCGGCACCGTCGTCGCCGACGACGACGGCAACGCCAGCATCACCTTCGACCTCCCGGCCGGCACCACTCTCGGCCAGCACCAGCTCGTCACCAGCGGCACCAACGAGTTCGGTGTGGCCGAGGACGAGACGATCGTCCTCACCGTCGTCTCCTGCGCCGGCACCGGTGGCACCGGGGGTACCGGTGGCGACGGCCTGGCCCGCACCGGCACCGACGTGTCGACCCCCGTCCGGGCCGCCGTCCTCGTGTTCGCCGCCGGCGCCGCTCTGCTCCTCGTCTCCCGCAAGCGCCAGGCCCGCCCCGCCTGAGGCGGGGCCGATCTGACCACCACTCGGTGTCCTCTCGTCGGCGGCCGGCCGTGCCGCCGCTGACGGGCGCGGCGACGCCGCGTCCGTGACCAGCACCAGCACCGCCGACCCGGACGCCCCCCGTCGTGGCGACGGCCGCGACGGCAGCCGCGGTCGGGGCCGCTCGCCGCGGCGCAGCGCCAAGACCATCTGGACGGTCCGGGCCCTGGCGGTCGGGGCCGCGGGCCTGTCGCTGCTGAGCGACGCCGCCCCCACCGGGATCCTGGCCGCCGACGTGGTCTGGCGGGCCGGGGCCGCGGCCGGTCTGACGCTGCTGACGTCGCGGGCCACCCGGGCGTCGTGGCTCTGGATGACCGCGGTCGTCACCTTCGCCGCCGTGGGCGGTTGGGCGCTGGTGCTCGCGGCCCCGGCCCTGGCCCTGGCCGCGTACACGACCCGTCTGAAGGTCCGCCCCCGCACCTACGGCGCCGCCATCGGCGCCCTCTCCTCGGGCGCCCTGCTGATGCTGCCCGACCTGGGCCTCCACGGGGCCTGCAGCCTGGTCGTCGCCGTGGCCGTCGCGCCGGTGGCGTGGACCGCCTACGCCCGCAGCTCGCGCCGGGTGCGCAAGCAGATGCGGCGGGGCGTCCTCTGGGCCACCGTCGCCGTCGTCGTGGCCGGCGGGGCCGCCGCCGTCGCCGCCGGCATGGCCGCGGCGCCGCTGTTCGACGGGATCGACCGGGCCGAGCTCGGTCTCGACCAGGTCGCCGATGGCGACCAGGCCGCCGGCGCGCGCAGCTTCGATGCCGCCGGCCGGGACCTCGACCGGGCCGAGAGCCTCCTCACCGGTCCCTGGATGGCGCCGGCCCGGGCCCTGCCCGTCGTCGGCCAGCACGTCCGCGCCTTCGCCGACGCCGCCCGCACCGGGGGCCGCCTCACCCGCAGCGCCGAGGTGGCGGCGACGGTGGCGCCGTACCAGGACCTGAAGGCCGAGGGCGGCCAGGTCGACCTGGCCGCCATGGCCGAGATGCAGGGTCCCGTGGCCGAGGCCGCGGCCGAGCTGCGCCGGGCCGACGAGACGCTCGACGACGTGCGCTCGCCCTGGCTGCTCCCGCCGGCCGCCGACGCCGTCGAGAGGTTCGCCGAGGAGGTCGACGGGGCCCGGCCCGAGGCCGAGCTGGCCGACGAGGCCCTCCGGGTCGCGCCGTCGCTCCTCGGTGCCGACGGCGACCGGCGCTACCTCGTGCTCTTCACCAGCCCGTCGGAGACGCGGAACCTGGGCGGCTTCACCGGCTCCTACGGGATCATCGACGCCCGCGGCGGGTCGATCGACCTCTCCGTGTCGGGCGCCATCAGCGACCTGGCCCGCCTGGTCGACCACGAGACCCGCACCATCGAGGGCCAGGAGGAGTTCCTCACCCGCTACGACCGGTACCAGCCCGAGCGCTTCTTCCAGAACCTCACCGTGTCGCCCGACATGGAGACCACCGCCGAGGTGGCGGCCTCGCTGTACGAGCAGACGACGGGCACGCCGGTCGACGGGGTCGTGGTGGCCGAC
>DASVEC010000012.1:0-10029 GCA_036380755.1 Iamia sp.
AAGATCGTGTCGAACGAGGCCGACACGGTGTCGGTCAGCACGAAGGTGCCGGCCATGAAGCCGACGCCCAGGGCGACGGCGACGGCGGTGAACAGGGTCCGGAGCTTGTGGCCCAGGACGTTCTTGATGGCGACCTTGAACACGGTGCGGCCGGCCTCAGTCGCCGAGCGACTTGAGCTTGTCGAGCACGGAGGCCTCGGTGGGCCCGTCCATCTGGTCGACGATGCGCCCGTCGGCCAGGAACAGGACCCGGTCGGCGTAGGCGGCGGCCGACGGCTCGTGGGTGACCATCACGATCGTCTGGCCGGTGTCGCGCACGGCCGACTGCATGAAGCCGAGGATCTCGGTGCTGGCCCGGGAGTCCAGGTTGCCGGTGGGCTCGTCGGCGAAGACGATCTCGGGCCGCTGGGCCAGGGCCCGGGCCACCGCGACGCGCTGCTGCTGGCCGCCGGAGAGCTCGCTGGGCCGGTGGGTCAGGCGGTCGCCCAGCCCGACGGTGCCGACGACCTGGTCGAGCCAGGCCTTGTCGGTCTCCTTCCCACCGAGGAGGGCCGGCAGGGTGATGTTCTCCTGCGCCGTCAGCGTGGGGATGAGGTTGAAGGCCTGGAAGATGAAGCCGACCCGCTCGCGGCGGAGCAGGGTGAGCTGCTTGTCGGACAGGGTCGACAGGTCGGTGTCGCCGATCAGCACCCGGCCCGAGGTGAGGGAGTCGAGCCCGGCCAGGCAGTGCATCAGCGTCGACTTGCCCGAGCCCGACGGGCCCATGATGGCGGTGAAGCGGCCGCCCTCGATGGCCACGTCGACCTCGGCCAGGGCGCAGACGGCGGTGTCGCCGAAGCCGTAGTACTTGGTGGCCTTCTCGGCCCGGGCCACGATCGTGGGCGCGGCGGTCACAGGGGCGTCGGTCATGGCAACCTCGTTCGTCGCGGGCAGCGGGCGCGGTGAGGGGGGTCGCCACGCCGGGGCCCGACCCTACCTCCGCCGTCGCCTGCGTCGACGCGTTGTTCCGCAGCGCAACAAGTGTGATCGAGATCCCTGCGTTTCGGGCACGGAGCCGCGGCTCGACGGCGGTAGTTTCGTCCCGTGGAGTGCATGCAGTGCGGAGGGACGGTGCCGGTGGGCGCGCGCTTCTGCCCGGCCTGTGGTCACCCCACCAGCGGCGGCCCGGCCGACGAGCGGCGCATCGTCACCGTGGTGTTCGCCGACATCGTCGGGTTCACCACCCTGTCCGAGACCATGGACCCCGAGCGGGTGAAGCGTCTGGTCGACTCGTGGTTCGAGCGGCTGGTGGCCGACATCACCGCCTTCGGTGGCCGGGTCGACAAGATCGTGGGCGACGGCATCCTCGCCCTCTTCGGCGCCCCGGTCGCCCACGAGGACGACGCCGAGCGCGCCGTCCGGGCCGCGCTGCGGATGCAGGAGACGGTGTCGGCCATCTCCGGTCGCGCCGCCGCCCCCGGGGCCCTCACCCCCAGGATCCAGATGCGGATCGGGGTCAACACCGGCGAGGTGCTCGTGGGGGCGCTGCGCGCCGGCGGCGCCACCACCGCCATGGGCGACGTCGTCAACACGGCCAGCCGCCTGCAGACCGCGGCCCGCCCGGGTGAGGTCCTCGTCGGCCCCACCACCCACTCGGCCACCGCCCACTGCATCGCCTTCGGGCACCGGGGCCTGCTCACCGCCCGCGGGCGCGAGGCGCCGGTCGAGGCCTGGTCGGCCACCAGCGCCCTGCTCCCACCGGGCCAGCGCCCGACCCGCGACGAGGCGCCCCTCGTCGGTCGCAACCGGGAGCTGGGGCTCATCGACGCGTCGGTCGGCGCGTCTCTCGGCCACGAGCGCGCCCTCGTCGGCGTGGTCGTCGGCGACACCGGGGTGGGCAAGACCCGTCTCGTCCGGGAGGCGGCCGAGCGGATGGCGGCCGGCCGCGACGTGCTGCTGCTCGACGGTCGGTGCGTGCCCTACGGCGAGGCCAACGTGTGGTGGCCGCTGGCCGAGGCCCTGCAGGGCCACTGCGAGCTGGACTCGGCCACCGACCCCGACGCCATCAAGACCGCGATCTGGGCCCGGGTGGCGGCCGCCCTCGGCGACGAGGCGACCGACGACGACCTCGACCGGGTCGCCGCCGGGCTGCTGACCCTCATGGGCCGCGACCCGTCGACCGACGGGCGCGACCCGGTCCGGGCGCGGGAGGCCGCGGTCGACGGCTTCGTCTGCTTCCTCGAGGGCCACCTGCGCCGGCGGCCCGTGGTGCTGCTCCTGTCCGACATCCACTGGGCCGACGACGACCTGCTGGCCCTCGTCGAGACGCTCCTCGTCCGGCTGGCCCGGTGCCCGCTCGTGGTCCTGGCCACCGCCCGCCAGGCCGTGCGCGACCGGTGGACCCCGCCGCCGGGCCGCCACGACACCTTCGTCCTCAACCTCGACCCGCTCGACCAGGGGGCGGCCGAGGAGCTGTTGATCTCGCTGCACGGCGACGACGTCCCCGAGGCCCTCCGGGCCGACCTCCTGGCCCGCAGCGGCGGCAACCCGTTCTTCCTCGAGGAGCTGGTCGCCCTTGTCGACTGCGACGACGACCACGCCCTCCGGCCCGGCCTGCCCGACACGCTGCGGGGCATCGTGGCCGCCCGGCTCGACGCCCTCACTCCCACCGAGCGGGCCGTGCTCACCGACGCCGCCGTCATCGGCCGGCGGGGCCCGGTCGGCGCCCTCCGGGAGATGGGTCACCACCTCCACCGCGAGGCCGACATCGACTCGGTGCTCGCCACGCTGGTGGCCACCGAGCTGCTCGAGGTCGACACTGGCTACTGGGGCTTCCGCTCCGAGATCGCCCGCGAGGTCGCCTACGCCACCTTGCCCAAGGCCGAGCGGGCCAAGCGCCACGCCGGCATCGCGGCCTGGATCGAGGATCGTCTGCAGGAGGACGTCGACCTCGACCTCGACGCCCCCCGAGCCGAGGAGCAGGTGGCCGCGTCGGCCGACGTCGACGATGCCACCGTCAACCGCCTGGCCCACCACTGGGCCGCCGCCGCCGAGGTCGAGGACGAGATGGGCGATCTGGCGTCGGTGCCGGCCCGGGCCCGCGACCGGGCGGTCTGCTGGCTCACGGCGTCGGCCCGGCGGGCCCAGCGGCGCGACGTCCTGGCCTCGGCCGAGCGGGCCTACGACCGGGCCATCGAGCTGGCCGGCGACGAGCCCGTCGCCCGCCGGGTGCGGCTGCTGGTCGCCCGGGCCCGGGTGCGCTCGGACCGGTGGGATCTCGCCGGGGCCCGGGAGGACGCCGAGGCGGCGCTGGCCGGGTCGGCGTCGACGGGCGATCGCAGCGTCGAGGCCGCCGCCGTGCTGCGCCTGGGCGAGATCGAGCAGCGCTCGGGGGCCACCGACGCCGCTGCGTCGCGCCTGCGCCACGCGGCCGACCGCTTCGCCGCCGAGGGCGACGACCGGGGCCGGGGCGAGGCCCTCCGCCTCCTCGGCCTGACCCACATGTTCGGCTCCGACCTCGACGCCGCCCGCGCCGCGCTCGACGAGGCCGGCGACGCCTTCGCCCGGGCCGGCGACGCCGCGGGGCAGGGCTGGGTGGCCCAGAACCTGGCGTGGGTCGGGATGCTGGTGGGCGACGTGGCCGCCACGGAGGCCGAGGTCAGCCGGGCCCTCGAGCTGTTCGACGAGGTCGACGAGGTCGTGGGCCGGGCGTGGGCCCGGGGGCTGCTGGCGTTCGTCCGCTTCTCGCAGGGCCGGCGGGACGAGGCCCAGGAGCTGGCCGACGAGATCCTCGACGTCGCCGCCGGCCACGAGGACCGCTGGGCCACGGCCATGATGCGCGGCCTCGTCGGCTCGCTGCGGCTGTGGGACGGCGACGTGGCCGGCGCCCTCACCCACACCGGTGTCGCCACCCAGTCGTTCCGCGACCTGGGCGACCCGTGGGGCCTCTCGATCAGCCTCGCCACCCACGGTCGCGCCCTGGCGATGAACGGCCGGATCGACGACGGCTTCGCCGCCGTGGCCGAGGCCGCCAGCGTGGGACGGGGCACGGGCCGGCCCGGCGTGGGCGGCATCGCCACCCTCGCCCTGGCCGTCCAGGTGGGCGAGCCCGAGCGGGCCGCCGAGGTCCTGGCCCAGGTGCGGGGCGACGAGGCCGGGGGCACGCTGGGCGCGGTCGAGTCGGAGGCCACCTTGGCCCTCGCCACCCTGCAGGAGGGCGGCCGGCCCGAGGTGCCCGAGCCCGGCGGGCGGGCGTTCGGCTACGCCGCCGCGGCCGTCGTCGCCGCCGGGCGGGGCGAGCTCGACGCCGCCCTCGCCGCCGCCGACGCCGTGCCGCAGTGCGACGAGTCGACCTTCCTCGACCTGGCCCTGGCCGACGTGGCCGCCGGGCTGGCGCTGGTCCGGGCCGACCGGGTCGACGAGGGCATCGGGCGCATCGCCGCCGCCCGGGCCATCGTCGACGCCACCGACGACCGGGTCGGCCACGCCGTCATGAGCCTGGCCGCGGCGGTCGCTGCCGAGGCCGGGGGTCGGCCCGAGGCCGTGGCCGAGCGCTCGGTCGCCGCCATCGCCCTGGCCCGCATCGGCCTGGTCGCCGGCGGCTGGGAGACGGCCTTCCGCCAAGCCGCCGGTCTCCCCGCCCCCGTCTCCGCCTGAACGCGATCGAACTCGGGGGAGTAGGCGCCCGTTTCTGGGCGCTTACTCCCCCGAGTTCGGCCGGAGGGGTGGAGCTAGCTGGGCTGCTTGGTCTTGCGGAGGTAGGGCTTGACGGTCTCGTAGCCCGGGAAGATCTCGTCGGCCTCCTCGTTCGAGACGGCGCCGGTGATGATCACGTCCTCGCCCTGCTTCCAGTCCGAGGGGGTGGCGACCCGGTGCTTGGCCGTGAGCTGGAGCGAGTCGATGACCCGGAGGACCTCGTCGAAGTTGCGGCCGGTGGAGGCCGGGTAGGTCAGCGTGAGCTTGACCTTGTTGTCCGGGCCGATCACGAACACCGAGCGGACCGTCATGACCTCGGCCAGCTCGAGGCCGGCCGTGTTCGGGAGCATGTCGTAGGCCTCGGCGATCGAGTGGTCCTTGTCGGCGATGAGGGGGAAGTTCACCTCGTTGCCGGTGACGTCCTTGATGTCCTGGCTCCAGTCGCCGTGCTTGTCGACCGGGTCGACCGACAGGCCGATGACCTTGACGCCGCGCTTGTCGAACTCGGGCTTGAGACCGGCCACGGCGCCCAGCTCGGTGGTGCACACGGGCGTGAAGTCCTTGGGGTGGCTGAACAGGACGGCCCAGCTGTCGCCCTTCCAGTCGTAGAAGTCGAGGGTGCCCTCGGTGGTCTCGGCGGTGAAGTTCGGGGCATCGTCGCCCAGGCGTACGGCCATCGGTGTGTCCTCCATGTGGACTCATCTGTTCGGTCTCGCGTGAAACCCGATCTACCTTGTCGGGTATTCCTCGGCCGGTCAAGGCCAGGCCGGCGAGGCGGCTACTCGTCCTCGACGGGGATGCCGACGCCGAGGGCGCCCCGGTCGGCCTCGAGCTTCTGCTTGGCCCGGATCTCCTCGGGGACGGCGTGGCCGGGGACGTGCTCGCCGATGGTCGGCGCGGCGCGGCGGGCGTCGGTGACGTCGGGCTCGATGTACATGATCCGGGCCATGGGCACGGCCCGGCGGACGTTGCGCTCGATCCGGTTCACGACCTCGCTGACCTCGGGGAAGGTCAGCGTGTGGTCGAGCTCGACCTTCATGCCGACCAGCAGCTCCTCGGGGCCCTGGTGCTGGGTGCGCATGTGGATGAGCTGCTGCACGGCGGGGTCGATCTCGACGGCGGCCCGGATGCTCTCGACGTCCTTCTTGGTGGCGGCCTCGCCGATCAGCAGCGACTTCATCTCGATCACGAGGACGATGGCGATGATCCCGAGCAGGATGCCGATGCTCAACGTGCCGATGCCGTCCCAGATCGGCTCGTCGGTGAGCTCGGAGGTGGTGACGGCGGCGAAGGCGATGACGAGGCCGGCCATGGCCCCGGAGTCCTCGAGCAGCACGACCGGCAGCTCGGGGGACTTGGAGTGGCGGATGAACTGGGTCCAGGACGCCCGGCCCCGGACCTTGTTGGCCTCGACGATGGCGGTCCGGAAGCTGAGGGCCTCGACCACGATGGCGAAGCCGAGCACGCCGAAGGCCCAGATGGGGCTCTCGAGGTGCTCGGGGTGCTGGATCTTGTGGATGCCCTCGTAGACGGCGAACACGGCGCCGAGCATGAACAGCACGATGGCGACGACGAAGCTCCAGAAGTAGCGCTCCCGGCCGTAGCCGAACGGGTGCTCCTCGTCCTCGGCCCGCTTGGCCCGCTTGCCGCCGAGGAGCAGGAGGCCCTGGTTGCCGGTGTCGGCCACCGAGTGGATGCTCTCGGCCAGCAGCGACGACGCCCCCGTGACCAGGAAGGCCACGAACTTGGCGATGGCGATGGCCCCGTTCGCCAGCATCGCGGCGACGACGGCCTTGGTCCCGTGCTCTCCTCCTGCAGCCATCGGTCGAGACTAGGTGCAGGGAGCTACCGCGTCGCGTGCGCCGCCAGGATCGTCGCCACGGCGGCGGTGACCTTCTTCCCGGTCGGGATGTGGAGGGACTCGTTGGGGCCGTGGGCGTTGGAGCCGGGGACGAGGACGCCGGTGATGACGAACTGGGCGTCGGGGAACCGCTCGCCCAGCATGGCCATGAAGGGGATGCTCCCGCCGACCCCGACGCTGCCGGACGGGCCGCCGAAGGCCTCGGTCGATGCCGTCTCGAGGGCGGCGGCCAGCCAGTCGGCCGTGGGCGGGGCGGCCCAGCCCGTCTCGGCCGACTGCACGGTGAGGCTCACCGCGGCGCCGGCGGGGACGTCGGTGGTGAGCGCCCGCTCCAGGGCCGCGGCCGCGGGAGCGGCGTCGACGCCGGGGGGCAAGCGGAGCGACAGGGCCGCCTCGGTGTAGGCGCGCTGGACGTTGCCGGCCTCCTCGGGCGGGGGCGCGCCACCGAGCCCGGTGACCGACAGGGCCGGGGCCCACGTGCTGGCCAGGACGAGGGCGACGGGGTCGTCGTCGACGGGGTCGGTCACCCACGGCGCCTCGGACCGGGGATCGACGCCGGCGGCCACGGCGGCCGCGGCCTGGACCCGGCGCTCGTGGGGCACCTCGCCCTGCATCTCCGGCAGGCGGATGGCGCCGGTGGCGCTGTCCTCGACCCGGTCGAGGAGGTGGCGCAGGACCCGGAACGACGACGGGACCACGCCACCGGCCATGCCCGAGTGGACGCCCTCGTGGAGGACGTCGACGCGGAGCCGGGCCTGGATCAGCCCGCGCAGCGAGGTGGTGAGCCACAGGCGCTGCTCGTCGGGGGACCACGAGTCGAGGCACACGACGAGCGACGGCGTGCCGATGCGGCCGGCGAGGTGCTCGACGTAGGCGGGCAGGTCGGGGCTGCCGGACTCCTCGCTGGCCTCGATCAGCACGACGCACCGGGTGTGGGTGCCGCCGGCGGCCCGCAGTGCCTCGATGGCGGTGAGCGAGGCGAAGGCGGCATAGCCGTCGTCGGCACCGCCCCGGCCGTAGAGGAGGTCGCCCTCCAGCACCGGCTCGAACGGCGCCAGCCCCTCGCGCCACCCGTCCATCGGCGGCTGCTTGTCGAGGTGGCCGTAGAGCAGCACGGTGTCGGCGGTGGCCGGGTCGTCCTCGCCGTCGCTCCCGGGGATCTCGCACAGGATCACGGGCGTGCGGCCCTGCAGCCGGACGACCTCGACGGTCGCGCCGGCCACCGAGCGGGCGGCCAGCCAGGCCCGGACCAGCTCGACGGCTCGATCCATGTGACCGGCCTCGGCCCAGCCCGGGTCGTACTCGGGGCTGATGTTGGGGATCCGGATGTAGTCCGCCAGGGCCGGGACGATCTCCTCGTCCCACGTCACGTCGACCAGGGAGGCGGCGAAGGCCGCGTCGTACGCCATGCCCGGCAGGGTACGACGGCGTCAGACGGCGGCGTCGAGGGCGGCCTGCTCGTCGGCGGTGAGCTCGAGGCCGGCGGCGGCCACGTTCTCGTCCAGGTGGGCGACGCTCCCGGTGCCGGGGATCGGGAGCATGACGGGCGAGTGGGCGAGGAGCCAGGCCAGGGCCACCTGACCCTCGCTGGCGCCCAGGCGCTCGGTCGGTCCGGCCAGGGCGCGGCGGGCGGCGTCGAGGTCGCCCACGGCGAGGGGCGCCCAGGGGATGAAGCCGATGCCCTCGTCCTGGCAGGCGGCGAGGACGTCGGCGGAGCTGCGGTCGACCAGGTTGAAGCGGTTCTGGACGGTGACGATGGGCGTGAGGGCCTGGGCCCGGATGAGGTCGTCGACGCCGACGTTGGACAGCCCGATGGCGCGGACCTTGCCCTCGGTCTGCAGGTCGACGATGGCGCCGACCGACTCCTCGATGGGCACCTCGGGGTCGGGCGTGTGGAGCTGGAACAGCGGGATGGTGTCGAGCCGCAGCCGGCGCAGGCTGCCCTCGCACGCGGTGCGGATGTGGTCGGGCCGTCCCATCGGGTCCCACACGCCCGGGGCGGGGCGGGTCCAGCCGGCCTTGGTGGCGATCACCACGTCGTCGGGGTACGGGCTCAGGGCCTCGCCGATGATCTCCTCGCTGATCTCGGGGCCGTAGGAGTCGGCCGTGTCGATCAGGGTGGTTCCCAGCTCGACCGCCCGGCGCACGACGGCGACGGCCTCGTCGCGATCGGCGGGTGGTCCCCAGACCCCGGCGCCGGTGATGCGCATGGCGCCGAAGCCGAGGCGGCGCACGGGCAGATCACCGCCGATGAGGAAGGTTCCGGAGCGGGAGGCGTCGGGGCTCGTCTCGTCGGTGGGCATCGTCCCAGTGTGCCCACCGGCTCCGTCGCACTCACGTTGTTCGTGTCCTGTACCGCTCGCCGCACGGACCGGGAAGGTGACGTGGGCGCGGCCTCGTGTCGTCCGCCGGACTCGGTCGTGGGCGTCTGCGCACGGATGACCGGTGACCGGCGCGCCTCGGGCAGGTCGGCGGCTCTCGGCGGGTGATGCTTTCCCGTGTCTCGAACTGGTGGAATCTCTGAGATTCCTCTGCCTTCACAGGCATGGAATCCCGTTGTTCGGGTATCGTGGACGTATGTTCGAGGACCTGACCGATGCCATCGACACGCTGGACGTGCCGGTCGACGGTGACGCCCTCGCGCAGGTGATGGTGCTGCGGGACCGGTTCGATGCGCGGTTGGTCGAGGCCGTGTGCGCGTTCGATGACACGAACGAGTGGGACCGGGTCGAGGGGTGTGCGTCGTTGGCGGCGTGGCTGCGGATCCGGGGGCGGATGACGGCGGGTGATGCGGCCCGGCTGGCGCGGACGGCGCGCCGTCTGCGGGGCCTGCCGACGCTGCGGGCGGCATGGCTCGACGGTTCGGTGTCGGGTGGGCACGTGGCCACGGTGGTGGCGAACCTGTCGGATCGGACGGCGCCGCTGTTCGCGGCGCAGGAGGACGATCTGGTGCCGGTCCTGGGCCAGGTCGAGGTCGGTGCCGCGGCGATCGCCATGAGGGCGTGGGCGGCCACCGCTCGCGAGCTGCTCGACGACGACTCGGGCGAGCCCGACCCCGATCGGTCCGCCCACCTCTCGCCGACGCTGTCGGGCGGGCGGTTGGATGCCAACCTCGAGCCCGAGGCGTTCCACGCCGCCGAGGCCGCCCTGCGTCTGGCCATGGGCCAGAGGTCCGACGACGACCCGCGCTCGCTCCCCCAGCGTCGCCATGACGCCCTGGCCGAGGTCTTCACCCACTACCTCGACCACCAGACCACGCGGATCGGCGGACGCCACCGCCCCCACCTGAACGTCACCATCGGTCTCGACGCTCTTGAGTCGGGCACCGGGCAGGGGTCGTTCGACGATGCCGCCCCCATCACCGCCGCCGATGCCCGCCGGCTCGCCTGCGACGCCAACATCCACCGCGTCATCACCCGAGCCGACGGATCGGTCCTCGACTACGGCCGGGCCACCCGCACCGTGGCGGCCGCCCTGTTCATGGTCCTGTGCCT
>DASVEC010000013.1:0-2612 GCA_036380755.1 Iamia sp.
CGGGCCAAGAAGGCAGCGGCCAAGAAGGCGGCGGCGAAGAAGGCGGCTCCGGACGAGGACGAGGACGCCGCCGCCGAGCAGGCCGAGCGCGAGGCGCAGGAGGAGGCCCGGCGGGTGGCCCAGGAGGCGGTGGAGGAGACCGAGGCCGAGGTGGCCGAGGCCACGACCGCCCGCGATGGGGCCGCCGACGCCCTGGCCGACCTCGAGCAGCAGCTCGCCGACCTGGAGGCCAAGGTGGCCGACGCCCGCACGGCCGCCGAGGAGGCCGACGTCGCCGTGTCCGAGGCCGAGGACCGCCACGCCACCGCCACCAAGGCCCTCGACGACCTCGGCGGCCCCCTCCCCCAGAAGAGGACCTCCCGCCGCCGCCGCTGACCTCGTCAGTAGGGCCGGGCGGCGCGGGCCTCGCGCAGGGCCAGGCCCCACCAGGTGAGCTGGTCGAGCAGGACCTTGGCCGCGGCGTGGGTCCCCTCGGGGTCGCGGGGTCGGCCGTCGCCGTCGAAGCAGTGCCCGGCACCGTGGAACGAGACGGTGTCGCGCACGGTCGTGGCGTGGAGCTCGGCGAAGACCTGACGCAGGTGCTCCGCCGCTCGCAGCCCGCCGGCCATGCCCCCGTACGACACCAGGGCCACCGGCTTGGCCCGCCACTCGGGGCCGACCAGGTCGATCGCCTGCTTGAGCGAGGCGGGCGCGCTGTGGTTGTACTCCGGGGTCACCACCACGAAGGCCTCCGCCGCGTCGACCTGGGCCGCCCAGGCGTCGACCGCCGGGTGGGGGCCGGCCGGCATCACCGCCGGCAGGTCGGCGTCGAGCAGGTCGACGACGGTGATGTCGAGGTCGGGTCGGGTCCGGGCCTGTTCGGCGATCCACCGGGCGGGGACGGGGCCGAAGCGGCCCTCGCGGGTGCTGCCGACGACGACCATGACTGACAGGGGTTTGCTCATGCCCCCGATCCTGGGACATCAACCTCACCTGAGGTCAAGGTAGGCTCGACGGGGTGGAACACGACCTGTCCATCGGCGCCGTCAGCGATCGCACCGGCGTGGCCCCCTCGGCCCTGCGGTTCTACGAGGCCGAGGGTCTCATCCACTCCCAGCGCACCGACGGCAACCAGCGCCGCTACCACCGCGAGGTCATCCGCCGGGTGTCGTTCATCCGGGTGGCCCAGCAGGTCGGGCTCAAGCTGGAGGAGATCCGGGACGCGCTCGACTCGCTGCCCGAGAACCGCACGCCGACCACCAGGGACTGGGAGAAGCTGTCGGCCGCCTGGCGTCCCCGGCTCGACGCCCAGATCGGCGTGCTGGAGCGGCTGCGCGACCGGCTCGACGTCTGCATCGGCTGCGGCTGCCTGTCGCTCGGGGTGTGCAAGCTGATGAACCCCGGCGACATCGCCTCCGCCGCCGGCCCCGGCCCCCGCTTCGTCCTCGACCCCGACTGACGATCCCGACCGACGTCACACCCCACCGGCTTGACCTCAAGTGAGGTCGAGGCTGAAGGATGCGGCCCATGCAGATGGACTTCGGCCACTGGGAGGCGATGCGCAGCGCCATGCGCGACGAACCGGGGCGGCGGCGGATCGATCGTCAGACGCTGCGGCGGGTCGCCGTCTTCGCCCGCCCGCACAAGCGGGGCCTGGTCGCCTTCCTCGTCCTGAGCTCGATCGTGGCCTTCCTCACCGTGGCCACGCCGGTGCTGGCCGGCTGGGTGGTGGACGAGATCGTCACCACCGACGGGAGCGAGAGCCGGGTGATCCTCCTCGCCGTGATCATCGCCCTGGTGGCGGTGGCCGAGGCCGTGGTCGGCCTGGGTGAGCGGTGGTACTCCGCCCGGCTGGGCGAGGGGCTGATCCTGGACCTGCGCCGGGCCGTCTACTCCCACGTCCAGCGCATGCCCGTCGCCTTCTTCACCCGGAGCCGCACCGGCGCCCTGGTCAGCCGGCTCGACAACGACGTCATCGGCGCCCAGCGAGCCTTCACCTCGATCCTCTCCGGCCTGGTCAGCAACGCCATCGCCCTGGCCCTCACCATCGCCGTCATGCTCCGCCTGTCGTGGAGCATCACCGTCCTCGCCCTCCTCCTGCTGCCCGTCTTCCTGGTGCCGGCGCGGCGGATGGGGGCCCGGCTGGCCCACCTCGACCGGGAGGCGGCCAACCACAACTCGGCCATGACGACGCAGATGACCGAGCGCTTCTCGGCCCCCGGCGCCACCCTGGTGAAGCTGTTCGGCCGGCCCGAGCGCGAGTCCCGAGCCTTCGAGGCGCGGGCCGAGCGGGTCGCCCAGATCGGCGTGAAGACGGCGCTCGGCCAATACGCCTTCCTCACCGCCCTGGCGCTGGTGTCGGCACTGGCCCTGGCGCTGGTGTACGGGCTGGGCGGGTGGCTGGCGCTGCGGGGCCGGCTCGAGCCCGGCACCGTCGTCACCCTCGCCCTGCTCCTCACCCGGCTCTACGCCCCGCTGACCGCCCTGGCCAGCGCCCGGGTCGACGCCATGAGCGCCCTGGTCAGCTTCGAGCGGGTCTTCGAGGTCCTCGACCTCGAGCCGCTGATCGCCGAGAAGCCTGACGCCGTCGACCTGCCCGACGGCCCGGTCGCGGTGGAGATCGACGCCGTGCG
>DASVEC010000014.1:0-24362 GCA_036380755.1 Iamia sp.
ACCGCGCCGGGCCCGCCACCCTCGTCTCGGCCACCTCGGAGGCCGGCGACACCCACCTCCTCGTCGACGCCGGACGCGGTGTGCTGATGCGCCTGGCCGGAGCGGGGGTCGGGGCCGGCCAGCTGCAGGCCGTGCTGCTGACCCACCTCCACAGCGACCACATCACCGACCTGGGCGACGTCATCACGACCCGCTGGATCACCACCTTCACACCCACGCCGCTCACCATCGTGGGCCCGCCGGGGACGCGGGAGGTCGTCGAGCGCCTGCTCGCCTCGCTGGCCCCCGACATCGCCTACCGCCTGGCCCACCACGAAGACCTCGACCACGCCCCGCCGGTCGAGGTGGTCGAGGTCGCCGACGGGCCGGTACCCGCCGATCTGGGCGTGGCCGTGACCTGCGCACCCACGGACCACCGCCCGGTCGACCCCACGATCGGGTTCCGCGTCGACCACGAGGGCGCCTCGGTCGTGCTGGCCGGCGACACCGTCCCCTGCGAGGGGCTCGACCGCCTCTGCGCCGGCGCCGGGGCCCTCGTCCACACCGCCATCCGGGCCGACATCGTCCAGGCCATCGGCTTGCCCCGGATGCTCGACATCCTCGACTACCACTCGTCGGTCGAGCAGGCCGCCGGGACGGCCGCGCGCAACGGCGTGGGCACCTTGGTCCTGACCCACTACGTCCCCGCCTTCCCGCCCGGCGGTGGCGACGACTGGCGCGCCCTGGCCGCCGCCCACTTCGACGGCGTGGTCGAGGTCGGCGACGACCTCCACCGCGTGGAGGTCGACCCCACCCCCTGAGCGAACTCGGGGGAGTAGGCGCCCGGTTCTGGGCGTCTACTCCCCCGAGTTCCGCAAGAGTCCTAGGGGACGGGGGTGAGGGCGGTGACGGTGGCGGTGTTGCCGCCGTAGTCGACGATCGAGAGCTCGGCGTAGACCTCGGTGCCCGACGGCAGGGCCGGGAACTCGTAGGTCAGGTCGGGCAGGTTGGCGAACAGGCCGACGTCGCTCGAGGCCACCCACTCCTCGGTGCCGTCCGGGTTGACCTGGAGCAGCTCGGGGGCGATGAGACCCTCGGGCTCGGCCTGGAGCTCGCCGGCCGTGCCGGTCTCCGGGTCGATGGCGTAGTAGGTCTCGCTCAGCACCTCGGACGTCTCGGGGTCGTAGGTGATGACGAGGCGGACGTCCTGGTAGGTCTCGCCCTCGACGTCGCCCGGGGCGTAGTACGCCATCGGCACGACGAAGGTGCCGATGCCGGTCTCGTCGTCGAAGCTGAGGTCGACGAAGGCGGTGACGGTGTCGATGCCGTCGCTGATCTCGAACGTGGTCAGGTCGTAGATGCCGAGGGCCACACCCGAGCCGTCGGTGCTGAACTCGGCCGGCTCGACACCGAGGTAGAGGGTCGAGCCGTCCTCCTGGATCAGGCCGTAGCGGATGTAGGCCTCGGTGAGGCTGGCCTCCAGCGCCGGGTCGAAGCTCGAGACCAGGTTCAGGCCGTCCTCGTCGAAGAAGAAGTTCTCGGCCGTGCCGTCGTTGCTGAGGTACGCCGGCTCGTCCTCGGTCGCGATCTCATCGCCGGCGCCGTAGTAGCTGGCCAGGAAGGCGGCCCAGTCGGCCGCGGCCGGGACCGAGTCGTAGTCGGCGTTGTAGTACGCCGACTCGGGCGGGAAGTAGATCGACATCCCGGTCGAGGCCTCGGTGACGGGGCCGGCGATCTTGTAGGTGACCACGTCGGTCAGGGCCGTCATCACGGCGTCGGCCTGGTCGGAGACGTCGAGGGCGTCGGCCCCGATCTCCGAGACCAGCAGGCCGAGGTCGGCGGCGTTCGAGGCCTGCGCCGGGTCGGGGTCCTTGCCGAACTCGAGGACCTCGGCCCGCTGGGCCCCGACGACCTGGGCGATGTCGGCGCCCCGCTCGGCCAACGCCGAGCTGAAGGCGGACACGGCCTCGTCCAGCGGGCCCATCTGGGTCAGGTCGAGCAGCGAGAGGGTGATCTCCTGATCGGTCTGCTGCTCGGTGGCCTGGCCCTGGAACCCGTCGACGATGGCGGTGCCGAGCTCGTCGGCGGTGGCATCGGGGTTGTCGGCCAGGACCGACAGGGCCCGGTAGTCCCAGCCGTGGCCGGGCTCGAGCTCCGAGGAGGCGACCATGCGGTCGGCCAGCGCGGCCATGGTGCTGGCGACCTCGTAGCCGGCCATGAGGCAGGCGTCGAAGCCGAGGAGGTCGAAGCGGTCGAGGCCGGCCTGCTCGAGGCCGTCGGCGATGCCGGTGCTGATCTCGTCGAGGGTCAGCACGTCGCCACCGGAGGAGTCGTCGGGGCCGACGCCGGGCCACGAGGCACCGTGGTCGGAGACGATCAGGGCGTACTGGGCCGCCGGGTTGTCGGCCACGCTGGTGGCGATGAAGTCGGCCAGCACGGCCGGATCACCCATGTTGACGTCGCCCAGGTCCTCCAGCTCGGTGAACGCACCGGCATCGGCCTGCAGCACCTTGGCGCCGGCCCAGTCGGGGATGTTGAGCAGGTCCTGATCGGTCTCCTCGGCCGAGCGGTCGACCAGGTTGACGATGTTCAGGCCCTCCTGCGTGCCCACCTCGGTCATCTCCACGAGGTCGGCCATCATCGGCTCCTCGAGGTTGGTGTCGGCCATCGAGTACTGGAGGATCGTCCAGCCCTCGCCGCTGCGGGCGTCGGACGTCTCCTCCTCCGAGCCGTCGGACCCGGACTCGGACTCGGACGCGGGCGTGCCCTCGTCGTCCCCCTCGTCGTCGCCACCGCTGCACCCGGCCAGCAGGCCGAGCACGGTCAGCACGCACACCACTCGTCGCATCACTTCTCCCCGTTCTCGAGGCGACGCCCCCGCGTCGCGGCCGCGAACGGTAGTCGACGGGGATCCGGGGGTAGAGCCGGGGCCGTGACCGCCCTGATCGAACCACCGCGCCGCGACCCCGAGGGCCACGACGGGACGGGCGTCGAGGCGCCGGAACCCCTGCTCCTGGGCCTGGACGACCCCCGTGCCGTCGATCCTGCCCTCACCGGTGGCAAGGCCGCGGCGCTGGCCCGCGCCCGGCAGGCGGGCCTCGACACCGTCGCCGGGCTGGTGCTCACCACGGCCGTCAGTCGCCGTCACGATGCCGGTGCCGCCGTAACCGACCTCGTCACCGAGGAGATCGGCCGGGCGGTGGCCGGGCTCACCGACGGGGCCGTCGCCGTGCGCTCCTCATCGGTGGTGGAGGACGGCGCCGAGTCCTCCGCGGCCGGCCAGTTCGAGTCGGTGCTCGACGTGCGGGGCCCCGCCGCCCTCGTCACCGCCGTCGAGGAGGTCCTGGCGTCGAGGGAGCGGGCCGGCGCTCCCGACGACCCCATCGCGGTGCTGGTGCAGCCCATGGTCGAGCCCGACCGGGCCGGCGTGGCCTTCGGCGTCGACCCCGTGTCGGGCCGCTCCGATCGCCGGGTCGTCACCGCCGTCGAGGGCTCGCCCGCCGCCCTGGTCAGCGGCGAGGTCGACGGCGGCCGCTGGGTGCTCGACGATCGCGACGCCGTCGTCGCCGAGGACGACCCGGACGACGTCGGTGTCGGGCGTGACCTCCTGTACGGGCTCACGGCCCTCCTCCACGACGTCGAGGAGCTGTTCGGCGGGCCCCAGGACGTCGAGTGGGCCCAGGTCGGCGATCGGCTCGTGCTGCTCCAGAGCCGACCCGTCACCACGGTGGTGCGCGGGGTGCCGGCGGGGCCGATCTTCGGGCCGGGGCCGGTGGCCGAGACCTTCCCCGAGGCCCTGGCCCCGCTGGAGGAGGACCTGTGGGTGCCGCCGCTGCGCGACGCCGTGCGCGAGGCCATCCGCATCTCGGGCTCCGTCCCCGAGCGGGCCCTCGCCGAGCGGGAGCTGGTCGTGGTCGTCGGCGGCCGGGTGGCCATCGACCTCGAGGCCACCGGCGAGGAGCCCCGCGGCTCGGGTTGGCGCCACTGGTTCGGGGTGGGCGCCAAGGTCCGGCGGCTGCGCTCGGCCTGGCGGGTCGGCCGGCTGCGGGCCGCCCTGCCGCTCGTGGCCGACGAGCTGGCCGCCCGGCTCGACACCGACCTGGAGGAGGTGCCCGCCCTCGACGGGCTCACCGTGCGTCAGCTGGTGGCCCTCGTCGACCGGGGCCGCGAGGCGCTGCGCAGCCTGCACGCCCACGAGATCCTCCTCGGCCTGATCTCGGACCCGGGCTCGTCCCGCTTCACCGGCGGCTCCGTCGCCCTGCGGGTGCTCGCCGAGGCCCGCCACGAGGGCATGAGCGACGACGAGATCGTCCGCCGGGCCCCGGTCGTGCTCGCCCTGGTGCCGCCCGGGATCGGCCGCCCCGTGACCCTGCCGTCGGATGCCTCCGCCGCCGACCTGGCCTACGACCCACCCGGTGCCCCCGACGCCCAGGTCCGGCGCGAGGCCCTCCGTCTCCGGGTCCGCTGGGTGCAGGAGCTCACCGGGCAGGCGGCGTTCGAGATCGGCCGGCGCCTCCAGCAGCGCGGCATCCTGGACGCGCCCGACCAGGTGCAGCTGCTGCGGTTCGACGAGGTGACGGCGCTCGTGGCCGGCCGGGCCGCGATCGACCGCCCCCTGCTCGACGCCCGATCCGCCGAGTGCGACGCCCCGCCGTCGCTGCCCGCCCGCTTCCGGATGGGCGACCGCGGCCTCCCCATCGCCGTCGAGGGGTGCCGCGCCGGCACCGGCACCGGCGCGGGCGGCGGGGTCGGCCAGGGCCCCGTCACCCACGACGCCACCGACCCGCCCGACGGCGCCGTGCTCGTCGTCGAGGCGCTGAGCCCGGGTCTCGGCCCGCTGCTCCCCCGGCTGACCGGCCTGGTCTCGGAGACCGGCAGCGTGCTCTCGCACCTGGCCATCCTGGCCCGGGAGGCGGGGGTGCCCACCGTGGTCGGCCGGCACGGGTCCGTGGCCGAGCTGGCCGAGGGCACCGTGGTGCGGGTCGACGGCCAGAGCGGCGAGGTCACCGTCACCGGGAGCGCATCGTGAAGACCCTCGCCTGGCTCGTCGCCGCCGCCACCTTGATCGCCGCCGGCCTCTACACCGTCGTCTCGCTCGCCCGCTGGGAGTGGAATCGGGCCCTGTTCTTCGCCGTCGTCTTCGTCGCCGCCGAGGTGGGTCTGGCGATCGCCCTCGTGCTGCGCCGCCTGGCGCGGGTCGAGGCCCTCGTGACCGACCCGCCGGCACCCGACCCCGGGGTCCGGAAGGCGCTGCGCGACACCCGGGGCGAGGAGGACCGGTTCGGCTGGCTCCGGGTCGACCCCACCGACGTCGTCGGCCGCACCCACGTCTTCATCACCTTGCTGGTGGGCGGGGGCGTCGTCCTCTCCGGCGGGGCCTGGCTGCTCGACAAGGTCGCCTCGCACACCGTCGATCCCCGGCGCGAGCAGCGTCTCGGGCGCGAGCTCGACACCATCGCCTACCGCCCCGGCCTGCTCGTCGACGAGGTCGACGTCCTGGCCCGGCCCGCGCTCGACCGCGACGACCCCCGGGTCCGCGCCTTCCTGGGCTCGGACCGGTGAGCTCAGCTCGGGCCCGGCTGGGCCGATCCGTGATGGGAACCGTCCTCGTCGTCGTCGTGCTCGGCGGCATCTACCTGCTCCGGGAGGCCACCATGTCCACCCACTACGAGACCGGCGCCGACACCCGCCTCGTCGTGGTGGTGCAGGCCTCCAGCAACCGGGCCGAGCCCGGCGTGACCCTCGAGGCCATGACCGAGAACCAGCTCGGCACCTGTGCCCTGGAGGTCTCCCGCAGCCACGGCGGCGAGATCGAGCCGGTGGACGGCACCGACGACCGCTTCTCCGTCACCTTGCAGCCCGCGCTCGACAGCACCGACCGGAAGCAGTACCAGGGGTGTGTGGAGGACTGGGCCGTCGACAACCTGCGCCTGCGGGTCGTGTCCATGACGAACGAGGGAGAGCGCGGATGAGCGCACCGGCCAGCACCGTCGAGCACCTGGACATCCACCCCCCGCCGGTCGCCCGTCCCGCGGTCGCCCTCCTCCACCGCGACCCGCCGCTCACCCCGACGCAGTTCTTCTTCCACCGCAAGATCGTCTTCGTCGTGACCATCGGCCTGGTGGTGGGGCTGGCCGTCGGCGCCGCCGTCGACGGGGGCTCGATCCTCCTCACCATCGATCGCCCCGTGGCCGAGTGGGTGGCGTCGATCCGCACCCCGGCGTGGACCCACCTGTTCAACGTGGGCAGCCACCTGGGCGACAACGTCGTCGTGTTCAGCCTGGCCGTCGTCCTCGCCGCCGTCACCCGGCACCGGTGCCGGTACCTCGCCATCGCCCTGCTGGCCGCGGCGGCCGTCCGCCCCGCGGTCGAGTTCGTGCTCAAGGCCGTGGTCGACCGGACCCGTCCCGACATCGTCCCGCTCGGCGACTTCCACGGCCCGTCGCACCCGAGTGGCCACCCCATGGCGGCGGCCGCCCTGTGGGGGCTGATGCCCGCCGTCGCCGCCGTCCACATCCGCAGCCGGGTCGTGTGGTGGATCACCGTCGGGCTGTCCGCCACCGTCGTCGTGATGGTGGCCGCCTCCCGCGTCTACAAGGGCGCCCACTACCTCACCGACGTGATCGCCTCGCTCGCCTGGGCCGGCCTCTACCTGGCCTGCGTGCAGGGCACGTTCGACCGCCTCCACCACGAGCGCGACTGCCGCCGCCCCCAGCACGAGGTGCAGGCGGGGGCGTGAACCCTGTCAGAGTGGGTCGATGGCCCGGGACCTGCTCGTCACGCCGGCCGGCCCCATCCGCACACCGGTTTTCGTCCCCGACGCCACCCGGGGCGTGATCCGGGGTGTCAGCCCCGACCAGCTCCGGGCCGTCGGGGTCGAGACCCTCCTCGTCAGCACGGCCCACCTCACCGTCCAGCCCGGGGCCTCGGTGGTGGCCAAGCTGGGTGGGATCCACGACTTCACCCGGTGGGACGGTCCGATCATCTCCGACTCGGGTGGCTTCCAGGCCTTCTCGCTCCTGACCACCAACGGGCTGGGCTCGTTCAGCGACCACGGGTTCCGCTACCGCTTCTCGCCCAAGGACAAGTACCGCCAGCTCACCCCCGAGACGTGCATCCAGGCGCAGGTGCGCATGGGCGCCGACATCGTCTACTGCCTCGACCTGTGCACGTCCCCCAAGGCGACGCGAGCCGAGCAGGAGCACAGCGTCGCGCTGACCGAGCGGTGGGCCCGCAAGTGCCGCCAGGCCTTCGACGCCCTGATGGCCGACCGCGACCCGCCCCACCCGCTCCTGTTCGCCGTGGTCCAGGGCGGCCCCCACGCCGACCTCCGGGCCCGGTGCGCGGCCTCGCTGGCCGAGATCGGCTTCGACGGCTACGGCTTCGGTGGGTACCCGATCCTGGAGGGCCGGCTCGTCGACGAGGTCGTCGCCCTGCCGGACCTGGTGCCGGGGGCGCCGCTGCACGGGCTGGGCATCGGCTCGCCCGACAGCCTGATCACGGCGTGGGCCGCCGGCTACGACGTCTTCGACTGCGTCCTGCCCACCCGCAACGGACGCCGGGGCGTGCTCTACCGGATGTCCGACGACCCCCTGGGCCGGGACGCGACCGTCGCCCGTCTCGGCGACGAGCGGTGGATCCGGGAGCGGGGCCCGATCGACCCGACGTGCGACTGCCCCGCCTGTGCCGGCTTCAGCGCCGGCTACCTGGCCCACCTCTTCACGATCGAGGACCGGCTGGCGGCCACCCTCGGCAGCCTCCACAACCTGCGCTTCTACGCCCGGCTGCTCGAGCGGCTGCGGGCCGCCGAGCGCCCCGGCTGACGTGGACGTCGTCTCCACCGTGGTCGATCGGGTGGCGGCGGCGCCCAAGTACCGGGCCATCCATCCCGACACGGTGCGCTCGATCGTCGCCGGCGAGGCGGCCCGGGGCGGCCGACCGGCCGAGGTGGAGAAGCGGGCCCGGTTGCGGCTCCACAAGGCCGCCGCCCTCTTCCTGGCCACGGCATCGCCGGTCGAGCTCCTCGCCGATCTGCGGGCGTCGGCCGACGCTCCCGGCTTCGACCTCCGGGCCTGGTGCCGGGCCGCCATGGCCCGCCACGTCTCGACCGCCGAGCGGCTCGACGACATCGACGCCCTCTACCCGACGATCCTCGACCTGGTCGGCCCCGTCACCGCCCTGGCCGACGTGGCCTGCGCCTACAACGTGCTGGCCCTCCCCTGGCTACGGTCTGCGATCCCGGCCGCGGCCTACGTGGGCTACGACTTCAACGCCGACGTCGTCGCCCTCGGCCGGGAGGTGCTGGCCCGGTCCGGCGGGCCCGGTGCCCTCGTCCACGCCGACGTGATCGTCACCCCCGGCGTCGTCACCGAGGAGGCGGCGCTGCTGCTGAAGACGTACCACTGCCTCGAGGCGCGGGCGACGGGGTCCGGGCTGCAGCTGGTCGAGGACCTGCCCGCCGCCGTGGTCGTCGTGTCGCTCCCGACCCGGGGCGGCGGGGGCCGGGCCTACGGCTTCGGGGGCGGCCACGGGGCCCGGATCGAGGCGCGCGCCGCCGAGCGGGGGTGGACCATCGCCACGGCTCGCCTGCTCAGCGAGGAGATCTGGGCCGTGCACAAGGGCGCGGCGGATGGCTGAGCCCCTGGTGGAGAGGGTGCTGGCGTCGGCCAAGTACCGCGGACTCGACCCGGCCTTCGTCGCCCGGGTCGTCACCGAGTCACGGGCCGCGGGTCGGTCCGACGCCGACGTGGTGAAGGCGGCCAAGCGCCGTCTGCACCAGGCCGTCGGCGCCTTCACCGCGGGCCGGCCCGTCGCCGCCCTGGGCCGGGCCCGAGAGGCGCTCGCCGCCGACCCCGGCGACCGCGCCGCCCTGGTCGCCGCCATGCGGGCGCACGCATCGTCGGCCGAGCGGGTGGCCCACCTCGACGCCGTCGCCGCCCTCCTCGTCGACTGGGT
The DNA here is from genome assembly GCA_036380755.1 of Iamia sp. Taxonomy (GTDB): domain Bacteria; phylum Actinomycetota; class Acidimicrobiia; order Acidimicrobiales; family Iamiaceae; genus Iamia. The sequence continues at coordinate 8,935 of DASVEC010000014.1, forward strand.
CGGGCGGCCGGCGTCGGTGCTCGACCTGGCCTGCGGCCTGGGCCCCCTGGCCACGCCCTGGCTCGACCTCGCCGACGGCTGTCGGTACTGGTGCTGCGACGTCGACCGGGGCCTGGTCGACGGGCTGCGGGCGCTGGCGCCGCGGCTGCCGGTCGACCTCGTCGTCGAGACCGTCGACCTCGTGACCGAGGTGGTGGCCGAGCCGGCCGAGGTGGCCCTCGCCCTCAAGGCGGTGACCACCCTCGACCAGCAGCGGCCCGGACGCGCCGCTGTGGTGCTGGGCGCGCTGCGGTGCGCCGACGTGGTCGTCAGCGTCCCGAGCCGGAGCCTCGGCGGCGGTCGCCGCTACACCGATCCGCTCGACCAGGTGCGGAGGACCGCGGCGGCCGCCGGTCTCGACGTCCTCGCCGACCGGGCCATCGGCGTCGAGCACTACGTGCACCTCCGCGTCCTCGGCGGTCGGGCGTGACCGCGCCGGGCACCCTCTGGCTGGTCGGAACGCCGATCGGGAACCTGGGCGACATGCCGCCTGCCGGGCGGGCCCGGCTCGGTGCCGTCGACATCGTCGCCGCCGAGGACACCCGCCGGACCCGCAAGCTGCTCAGCGCCTTCGCCCTCAGCCCGCCGCGGCTGGTGTCGATCCGGGCCGAGAACGAGGAGCGCTCGGTGGCCCTCGTGCTGCGGTGGCTGGCCGAGGGGCGCGACGTCGCCCTGGTGACCGACGCCGGGATGCCCGGCATCTCCGACCCGGGGGCGCGGCTGGTGCGGGGCGTCCTCGACGGCGGCGGCGCCGTCCGGGTCGAGCCCGGACCCGACGCGGCCAGCGCCGCCGTCCTCGTCAGCGGGTTCGCCGTGGAGCGGTGGTGCTTCGACGGCTTCGTGCCCCGACGCGGGCCCAAGCGGCGGGCGTGGCTGCAGGGCCTGGGCGACGAGGCCCGCGCCGTGGTGGTGTACGAGTCGCCCCACCGGCTGCTGGCCACCCTGGACGATCTGGCCGCGACCCTCCCACCCGACCGTCACGTCGCCGTGGCCAACGACCTGACCAAGCTCTTCGCCCGGGTCACCCGGGGGCCGGCGGCCGACGTCCGCGCCGCGCTCGGCGACGACGACCCCCGCGGCGAGATCGCCCTCGTCATCGCCCCGAAGACCGACGCCTGAGGCGGCGCCAGATGCGGCGACCGCCGCGCGACGATCCGCGCCGGGGCGAGGGGCCGGGCTCGGGGCTCTGGGAGAGGATGCGGGGGAGGTGGCGGGTGTGCGGGGGCAGCATGTCCGTCGGAGGCCTCGGACGGCCCCGACGTTCCCGTCCCCAGGCGGGGGTACCCGGCCCGTCCGTCCCATCCTCGCCCCCGGACCGCCATACCCGACGAGCGGCTGACCGCCATCCAGCCGGATCGCGACCGCTGCCAACCAAGAACCCATTCTTGGTGGCAGGCGTCGCGTTTCAGAGTTCTTGGTTGCTGGACGTCGCGAAAACGCGACCGTGGGCAACCAAGAAAGACGGCGAGGAGCTTCTTGGTGGCCCAGGTCGCGAAAACGCGACCGTGGGCAACCAAGAACCCCTTCCTGGTTGGCCCAGGTCGCGTCGGGCTACTCGATGGGGGTGAGGATGCCGTTCTCGTCGCAGGTGTAGCCCTCGGCCTCGAGCACCTCGGGGGCCGGGCACTCGACCGGCTCCTCCTCGGGGGCGGGCTCCTCGCCCTCGACGGGCGTGAGGTGGCCCTCGGAGTCACAGGTGAAGCCCTCGGCCTCCAGCACCTCCGGCGCCGGGCACTCGGTCACCGTCTCCTCGTCCATCGGGATCAGGTTGCCCTCGGAGTCGCAGGTGAAGCCCTCGGCCTCGAGCACCTCGGGGGCCGGGCACTCGGGCTGCTCCTCGGCGGCGCCGTCCCCGCCCCCCTCGGCGATCGGCGTGACGTTGCCCTCGGCGTCGCACTGGAGGCCCTCGGCCTCGAGGGTCTCCGGGGCCGGGCACTCGATCGGGCCGGCGCACCCCTCGCCCCACGCGTCCTCGATCGTGACCAGGGCGGCGTCGACCTCGTCGGTCGACGGGCCCGTCTCGGCGTCGGTCACCTGGAACGACACCTGGCCCAGCGTGTCGAGGGCCTCGGTGACCAGCTCGTCGCCCTCGGCCGACGGGGCCAGCCCGGCGAGGGCGGTGGCGAGGGACTCGTCCGCCGCGACCTGGGCATCGTTGCTGCCCGTGGCGATGTCCTCCCCGCTCGAGAGCAGCCCGACCACCGTGAAGTAGGCGTCACAGTCGACCTCGGCGTTCTCGGCCTCGGGCGCAGTGGTCGTCGACCCCTCCGCCTCGGTGCTGCCCTCCGTGGTGGAGGTGGAGTCGGAGGCATCGTCGTCGTCCCCGCTGCACCCGGTGACGACGAACAGGATCGAGCAGAGGGCGGCCAGGGCCGCGACGGTCGGGCGACGGCGCATCGGGCGACCGTACCGCACCACCCCCGGCCCGCTGACCGGGTCAGCCCAGGTTGAGGACGCCGCGGACGTTGGCGCCCGCCTTCATGTCGGCGAAGCCCTGGTTGACGCCCTCGAGCGGATAGGTGTTGGTGACGATCGAGTCGAGGTCGAGCTGACCGCCGGTGTAGAGGCGGAGCAGCCGGGGGATGTCGAACAGCGGGTTGGCCGAGCCGAAGATCGAACCGACGATCTGCTTCTCCATGAGGGTGAGGTCGCAGAGGTTGAGCTTGACGTCCATCTCGAACATCGGGTGGATGTTGGTGACGACCAGCCGGCCCCGCTTGGACACCAGCTGCATGGTGGGGGCGATGTCGGCCCCCGAGCCGACGCCCACGCAGGCGATGACCTTGTTGCACATGCGGCCCCAGGTCTCCTGCTGGATCAGGGCGAAGGCGTCCTGGATCGACGCGGCCACGTGGGTGGCGCCCAGCCGCTTGGCCTCGTCCCGCTTGAACTCGACGGGGTCGATGGCGAAGATCCGCTCGGCGCCGGCCAGCTTGGCCCCCATCAGGGCGGCGGCCCCGATGCCCCCGATGCCGATGATGGCGACGTCGTCGCCCGGCTTCACCTCGGCGGCGTAGACGGCCGAGCCCCACCCGGTGGTGACGCCACAGCCGACCAGGCAGGCCCGGTCGAGGGGGATCTCCTTGTCGATCGGGACGCAGCTCCACTGGTGCACGACGGTGTGGTGGGCGAAGGTGCCCAGCCCGACGAGGGTGTAGAGGTCCTTCCCCTGGGCGTGGTGGCGCGACGTGCCGTCGAGCTTGAGCCCGCCGAGGGCGGCGGCGCCGTTGTCGCAGAGGTTCTGGTGCCCGGTCGAGCACGACGGGCACTCGCCGCACGCCGGGATGAAGGCGAACACGACGTGGTCGCCGGGCTTCACCCGCGTGACGCCGGGCCCGACGGCCTCGACCACACCGGCCCCCTCGTGGCCACAGACCATCGGGGTGGGGACGGGCAGATCACCGGTGACGGCGTGGTCGTCGGAGTGGCACATCCCCGACGCCACCAACCGGACGAGCACCTCGCCGTCCTTCGGCTCGTCCAGCTCCACGTCCTCGATGGACCAGGGGCTGTTGTTCTCCCACAGGACTGCGGCCTTCGTCTGCATCCCCACACACCTCGCTCTTGGTCGGACGCCGCAACGTACATCGGCCGCACCCCTCCTGGACAGATGTCCAGGACGAGCGCGGCCGATGCGCAGAGGTGGGTCGGGTCAGAGGTCGTAGCGGTCGGCGTCCATGACCTTGGTCCAGGCCGCGGCGAAGTCCTGCACGAGCTTCTCGCCGGCATCGGCGGAGGCGTAGACCTCGGCCAGCGCCCGCAGCTCCGAGTGCGAGCCGAAGACGAGGTCGACGGCCGTGGCCCGCCGACCGTCGGAGCTCTCGTAGATGTTCTCCTCGGTCGAGACCCTCCACTCCGTGCCGGGCTCGAGCAGGTTCACGAAGAAGTCGTTCGTGAGCTGGCCCGCCCGGTCGGTGAACACGCCGAGGTCGGTGCCGCCGTGGTTGGCGCCGAGGGCCCGCATGCCGCCGACCAGCACCGTCATCTCGGGGGCGGTCAGACCCAGCAGACTGGCCCGGTCGAGCAGCAGCGTCTCGGGCGACAGCTTCTCGCCCGCCCGCAGGTAGTTCCGGAAGCCGTCGGCCCGGAGCTCGAGCGGAGCGAAGGAGTCGGCGTCGGTCTGCTCCTGGCTGGCGTCGGTGCGACCCGGGTGGAAGGCCACCGTGACGCTGTGCCCGGCGTCCGCGGCCGCCTTCTCGACCGCGGCCGTGCCGGCGAGCACGATGAGGTCGGCCAGCGAGATCCGGGCCCCGCCGCCACCGTTGAACTCCTGCTGGATGGCCTCGAGGGCGGAGACCACCTCGCCGGTGCCGGCGTTGGACTCCCAGTCCTTCTGCGGCGCCAGGCGGATGCGAGCGCCGTTGGCGCCGCCCCGCTTGTCGGTGCAGCGGAAGCTGGAGGCCGACGCCCACGCCGTGGTGACGAGCTGCTGGATCGAGAGGCCGGAGTCGAGGACCTTGGCCTTGAGCGCGGCCACGTCGGCCTCGCCGACCAGGTCGTGGTCGACGGCGGGCACCGGGTCCTGCCAGAGCTGGGGCTCGGCCACCCACGGCCCGAGGAAGCGCGACACCGGACCCATGTCGCGGTGGAGGAGCTTGTACCAGGCCTTGGCGAAGGCGAGACGGAACTCGTCGGGGTTCTCCTTGAATCGCGTCGAGATCTCGTCGTAGGCCGGGTCGGCCTTGAGCGACAGGTCCGTCGTCAGCATCCCCGGCTTGTGGGTCGTGCCCTCGATGTGGGCGTCCGGCACCGGCTTGGCGTCGTCGTTGGTGGCGACCCACTGGTTGGCGCCGGCCGGGCTCTGCGTCAGCTCGTACTCGTTGCCGTAGAGGTTGTCGAAGAAGCCGGTCTCGCCGTTCTCCCACTTGGCCGGGTTCTGGGTCCAGGTGACCTCGATGCCGCTCGTGACGGTGTCGGGGCCCTTGCCGGTGCCGTGGGGGTTGACCCACCCGAAGCCCTGGAGCTCGACCGGTGCGGCCTCGGGCTCGGGGCCGATCTCGTCGGCGCTGTGGGCACCGTGGGTCTTGCCGAAGCTGTGGCCACCGGCGATGAGGGCGACGGTCTCCTCGTCGTCCATCGCCATCCGGGCGAAGGTCTCGCGGATGTCACGGGCGGCCTTGACCGGGTCGGGCTCGCCGTTGGGACCCTCGGGGTTCACGTAGATGAGACCCATCTGCACCGCGCCCAGCGGGTCGGACAGCTCGCGGTCGCCGCTGTAGCGCTCGTCGCCCAGCCACGTGTCCTCCGGGCCCCAGATGATCTCCTCCGGCTCCCACTGGTCGGGCCGGCCGAAGGCGAAGCCGAAGGTCTCGAAGCCCATGTCCTCGAGGGCGACGTTGCCGGCGAACACCAGCAGGTCGGCCCACGAGACCGACTGGCCGTACTTCTGCTTGACCGGCCACAGCAGGCGGCGGGCCTTGTCGAGGCTGGCGTTGTCGGGCCAGCTGTTGAGCGGGGCGAAGCGCTGCATGCCCTGGCCCGCGCCGCCCCGGCCGTCGTGGATGCGGTAGGTGCCGGCCGCGTGCCAGCTCAACCGGATGAACAGCCCGCCGTAGTGCCCGAAGTCGGCCGGCCACCAGTCCTTGGAGTCGGTGAGGACGGCCCGCACGTCCTCCTTCAGGGCATCGACGTCGACACTGGCGAAGGCCTCGGCGTAGTCGAAGTCGGCACCCAGCGGGTTGACCCGCGGGGTGTGCTGGTGCAGGACGCTCAGGTCGAGCCGGTCGGGCCACCAGTCCTTGTTGGTGCGGGGACGCCGATCCGTCGCTGGGGTGGGGGCGTCGATCGCCGGGTTCTCGCTCTCGGACACTGTGGATCCTTCTCCTGTGGGGTGATGGGCTCAGGGGGTGGGGGTGGGTGTGCCGGCACACGTGGGGCAACGGCCCCAGTAGATGACCTCGGCCTCGTCGACGGCGTAGCCGGCGTCCTCCGCCGCCGTCAGGCAGGGGGTCTCGCCGACCGCGCAGTCGACGTCGACCACCTGCCCGCACGTGCGGCAGATGAGGTGATGGTGGTTGTCGCCGACCCGGTCCTCGTAGCGCGCCGGCGAGCCCGCCGGCTGGATGCGCCGGAGCAGGCCCTTGTCGGTGAGGGCGGCGAGGACGTCGTACACCGCCTGGCGGGAGACGGTGCCGATCTCGGCCCGGACGACCTCGTCGATGTCGTTGGCGGTGCTGTGCGGCCGCTCCGTCACGGCCCGCAGGACGGCCAGGCGCTGGGCCGTGACCTGCAATCCGTTCTGGCGGAGGAGGGCCGCTCGGTCCTCTGGGGTGGGTGTGTGCGTGTCGGTGGACACACCGCGCACCCTAGGCCCACGACTGGACAGAGTCCAGGGTTTGTTCGAGACGTTTCCCGCCCGGTCACCGTCCGTTCGGCCGGGGCCGGGTCGGGGGACCCCCGCCCGGGACGGGAACCATCGGGCCCGTCGCGCGCTCAACCGCGGGCGCCCATGCGGGGCGCCGACCGGAGGAGAACCGCCGTGCCCCCCCTCGACCCCCACCCGCTCACCACCTGCCCCGCCGAGCGGCGGCGGGTGCCGGCCCGGGGCCACCGGGTCCGGGTCGCCGTGGTCAGCCGCCGGGGGTCGGCCGCGCTCGTCCCGGCCGACGTCCTGCGTCTGGCCAAGGTGGCCGACGTCCGCTTCCTCACACCCGACGAGGCCTCCCGGTGCGAGGACGACGTCGTCGTCCACCCCGCCCGCGGCGACGGCCGCATCGACGTCGACGGGGTGCTGGCGGCCGTCCTCCGCGCCGCCTGAGGGTCACCGGCCGCTGACCGGAGGCACCCATGAGGGCCACGTGTGACACTCATGGGTGCCCACCCGGCCACACGGAGGTTCCCATGCACGACCTGGTCATCAGGGGCGGCTCGGTCATCGACGGCACCGGTGCCCCGGCCCGCACGGCCGACGTCGCCGTCGCCGTCGGGCGCATCACCGAGGTCGGACGGGTCGACGGGGCCGGGCGGCGCGAGATCGACGCCGACGGCGCCGTGGTCGCCCCCGGCTTCGTCGACATCCACACCCACTACGACGGCCAGGCCACGTGGGACGAGCGCCTCCAGCCGTCGTCGGGCCACGGCGTCACCACCGTCGTCGGCGGCAACTGCGGCGTGGGCTTCGCGCCGGTCCGCACCGCCGACCACGACCAGCTGGTCGAGCTGATGGAGGGCGTCGAGGACCTCCCCGGCACGGTCCTCCACGAGGGGCTGACGTGGGAGTGGGAGTCGATCGCCGACTACCTCGACGCCCTCGATCGCCGCCGTTTCGACATCGACGTCGCGGCCCAGGTCTGCCACGGCCCGGTGCGGCTGTACGTGATGGGTCAGCGGGGCGCCGATCGCGAGCCGGCCACTCCCGAGGAGATCGACGAGATGGGCCGCATCGTGGCCGCCGGCATCCGCGCCGGCGCCCTCGGCTTCACGACGTCCCGCACGCTCAACCACCGGACGAGCCGGGGCGAGCCCACGCCGACCCTCACCGCCAGCCGCGACGAGCTGGTCGGCATCTCCCGCGCCGTCGGGGAGACGGGCCACGGCGTGCTCCAGGTCGTGTCCGACTTCTCCGACGCGGCCACCGAGCGGGAGACGCTGCTCGAGATGATGCGCGCCTCGGGCCGGCCGTTGTCGTTCTCGCTGGTCCAGGCCGCGCCCGGCACCGGCTACCGCGCGTCGCTGCGCCTGCTCGAGGCCGCTCGCGACGAGGGCCTCGACATGCGGGCGCAGGTGGCCGCCCGGGCCGTGGGGATCCTCGTCGGGCTGCAGGGCACGGTGAACCCGCTGAACCGCACCGACGACTGGAAGGCCGTGGCCGACCTCCCGCTCGCCGAGCAGGTGCGCCGCCTCGACGAGCCTTCGGTCCGAGCCCGGATGGCGTCGGCGCTGCGGGAGGCCCCGCACCCCTTCCGGCTCGATGGCCTCTTCGAGCTGGGCGACCCGCCCGACTACGAGCCGACGCCCGAGGACAGCATCGAGGCCCGGGCCGCCCGGGCCGGCGTCGACCCCCACGAGATGCTCGTCGACCTGCTCCTGGGCGACGAGGGCCGGGCCCTGCTCTACCTGCCGTTCCTCAACTACTCCGACGGCAACCTCGACGCCGCCCACGAGATGCTCGCCCACCCGCTGTGCGTGCCGGGGCTGAGCGACGGCGGCGCCCACGTCGGCACCATCTGCGACGCCAGCTTCCCCACCACGCTCCTCACCCACTGGGGCCGCGACCGCGACGGTGCGCGGTTCGACCTGCCCTTCCTGTTCGAGCGGCAGTGCCGGGCCACCGCCGAGGCCGTCGGGCTCCGCGATCGCGGCGTGCTGGCGCCCGGCTACCGGGCCGACCTCAACGTCATCGACGTCGACGGCCTCCGGCTGGCCCCGCCCCGGGTGGTGGCCGACCTCCCGGCCGGCGGCCGGCGGCTGGTGCAGAGCGCCGACGGCTACCGCCACACGGTGGTCGCCGGCGTGGAGACCTACGTCGACGGCGTCGCCACCGGCGCCCTCCCCGGCCGCCTGGTCCGCGGCCCCCAGCCGGCACCGGAGGCGGTCCGATGAGCGAGTCTCCCCGCATCCTCGAGCCCGCCTGCGCCTGGACCGCCGCCGACGTGGCCGACGAGTCCACGTGGACCGAGGTGCTCGACGACGCCGAGCAGGCCGAGCTCGACGCCGCCCTCCGCCATGCCCTCGAGCGCAGCGACGACGTCCTCGACCTCGGCGCCGCCGACTTCCCGCTGCCGACCCTCGCTCCCCGGCTGGCCGCCATCGAGGCCGAGCTGATCGACGGCCGGGGCTTCGTCCGCATCCGCGGCATCGACCGGGCCGCCTACAGCCAGGCCGAGATGGAGGTCCTCTACTGGGGCATCGGCATGCACCTCGGTGAGCCGTGGGCGCAGAACCAGCACGGCCACGTGCTCGGCGACGTCACCGACCAGGCCAAGGCCGTCGACGACCCCACCGCCCGCGGCAACGAGCTGGGCGGCATCGGGCTGCCGTTCCACTGCGACGGGTCCGACCTCGTCGGCCTGATGTGTCTGGAGGACGGCCGCGCCGGCGGGCTGTCGATGGTGACCAGCTCGGTGCGGATCCACAACCGCATGGTCGCCGAGTGCCCCGAGCTGGCGGCCGCCCTCTACGACCCGCTGCCCTACGACTACCGGGGCGAGCAGGTCCCCGGCCGCAAGCCGTACTACGAGGTCCCCTGCTTCACCGAGTGGGACGGCCGGCTCTTCGTGCGCTGCATCCCGCCCTACATCTGGGCGTCGCAGCGCCATCCCGAGGCGCCCCGCCTCACCGACGTGCAGGCCGAGGCCCTCCGCACGTTCGTGGCCCTGGCCGACGACCCGGACGGCACGGTGCAGATGGCGCTGCGGCCCGGCGACATCCAGCTGATCGACAACTACCACGTGCTCCACGGCCGGACGCCCTACGAGGACGATCGGGGCGCCGGCCGGGTCCGCCACCTCAAGCGCCTCTGGCTGGAGACGCCGGTGCTCGAGAGCCGGCCCCCGTGGTTCGCCAACACCCGCAGTCACTGGAGCGACCGCCGCACGGCCAGCCGCATGCAGGTCCGCTGAGCGACTAGCGGTAGGCGGAGGCCTGGATCTCGTACAGCTCGGCGTAGGGGCCGCCGGCCGCGACCAGCTCGTCGTGCCGGCCGACCTCGACCACCCGGCTCCCCGACAGCACCACGATCAGGTCGGCCATCCGGACGGTGGAGAACCGGTGTGACACCAGCACGGTGACCCGCCCGTCGGCGTCGCCGGCCCGGGCCTGGGCGGCGAACCGCTCGAACAGGGCGTGCTCGGTCTCGGCGTCGAGGGCCGAGCTGGGCTCGTCGAGCACGACCAGCAGCGGCCGGTCGCGCACCATGCCCCGCGCCAGGGCCACCTTCTGCCACTGGCCACCCGACAGGTCGACCCCGCCGGGCCAGGCCGGTCCCAGCTGGGTGTCGAGCCCGTCCTCCAGCCGCTCCACCACGTCCTCGGCCCCGGCGCGCCCCACGGCGACCTCGACGGCGGGCCGCTCCTCGCGCCGGGGCAGGTCGCCGACGCCGACCGAGCTCTGCGCGGCCAGCTCGAACCGCACGTGGTCCTGGAAGGCGCCGCTCATCCGCGCCCGCCAGGCCGTCGGATCGAGCCCGGCCAGGTCCTCGCCGTCCACCTCGATGCGCCCGGCGGTCGGCAGGTACAGGCCGGCCAGCAGCTTCACCAGGGTCGACTTGCCGGCCCCGTTCTCGCCCACGACGGCCACCACGGCACCGGCCGGCAGGTCGAGGTCGACGTGCTCCAGCACCAGCGGCATGTCGGGCCCGGGGTAGGCGAACGACACGTCGCGCAGGGCGATGCCGGTGCGCAGCCGGTCCGGGGGCGCCGCCGTGGCCCCCCGGGCGCGGTCGGCGACGAGCTCCTCCAGCCACAGCAGCCGCTGGGCGCCCTGGATGAAGAAGCCCCACGTGTCGACCTCGGTGGCGGCCAGCCCGATGTACGCGGTCATCCGGGCGCCGGCGGCGATGACGATCAGGGCATCGGCCGCCGCCGCGGGCCCGGAGCCGTCGGTGACGACGACCACCGAGACGACGAAGGTCGCCGCGAACAGGCACCACGACAGGGTCTGGGCCCCGCCGGAGCGGATCCGGACGACCCGCATCGGCTCGACGAAGGCGGTCCACGCCTCGTCCCGGTCGGCGGCCACCGCCTTCGTGGCGCCGGCGGCCCGCAGCTCCTTGGCCGAGGCCGCCTCGGTGCCCAGCACGAAGAGGTGCCGGGCCCGACGGCGCTCGGCGGCCGCCGCCTCCCACGCCCGGGACTCCACCCGGCCGCGCCGGGCGGTCACCAGCACCGGCGGGATGGCAGCCAGCCCGAGCACGAGCAGCCCCGGGTGCACCGTGGCGAGGACGGCCATCACCACGCCGAGCCGGACGACGATGCCGAGCGTCGAGAACACCGACAGGAAGATGTGGTCGAGGGTGAAGACCTGGTCCCGCAGCATGGCCAGCCGGTCGAGCACCGCCGGCCGCTCGTGCTGCTCGATGCCGGCGGTGGTCGCCTGGAGCCGGGCGACGTGCGTCTCCAGGCCGATGGCGAGGCGCTGCCGGAACCGCTGCTGCACCCGGTCACCGCCGGCCCGCAGGACCCATCCCCCGACGGCCGAGACGGCCAGCCCGCAGCCGGCCACGACGAGCAACGTCCCGTCCGGGTCCGCCGGCGTGCGGAAGGCGCGGGCGATCACCCCGAGCCAGAGGGCGAACAGCCCGTCGGGGACGGCGCCCAGCACCGTGAGCCCGAGCGAGACCCACAGCAGCGTGGGCTGGAGCCGGAAGCCGAGCCGGAGGATGTAGGCCAGCGACCGGCCGCGGCCGGGGAGGTCGGGGAGCTCGTCGGTCATGGCGTCGGTCATGGCCGCACCTCCTCGTCGAGGTCGTCGAGGTGGACGACCTCGACGTCGTCGTCGGTGTCGTCGAGGCCCTGGGCGAAGCGCGCCGCCTGGAGGTCGAACATCGTCCGGTAGCGGCCGCCGGCGGCCATCAACTCGTCGTGGCTGCCCTGCTCGACCACGACCCCCTCCTCGACGACGGCGATCCGATCGGCCCGGCGCACGGTGGAGAACCGGTGCGAGATGAGGAGCGTCGTCAGGCCGCCGGTCGCCGCCAGCAGGCGCTCGAAGATCGCCGCCTCGCCCCGGACGTCGAGCTGGGCGGTCGGCTCGTCGAGCACCACCACCCCGGCGCCGACCCGCACGGCCGCCAGCGCCCGGGCCAGCGCGATCCGCTGCCACTGCCCCCCGGACAGGTCGGTGCCGCCCGGGTAGGCCTTGGACAGCACCTGGTCGAGGTCGGCCAGGCCCGTCGCGCCGGCGACGTCGAGGACGTCGAGGAGGACCTCGTCGGGCACCGGCCGGCCGTCGGGGACCAGGTTGCGGCGCAACGAGAGCTCGAACCGGACGAAGTCCTGGAACACCACCGTGACCCGCTCGCGCCAGGCGTCGACGTCGATGTCGCGCAGGTCGTGACCGTCGACGGTGATGGCCCCCGAGGTCGGGTCGTAGAGCCGGTCGAGCAGCTTGACCAGCGTCGTCTTGCCGGCACCGTTGCGCCCGACGATGGCGAGCGAGCCCCCGGCCGGGATCGTGAGGTCGAGGTGCTCGTAGACGGGACGGCCGCCGCCCGGGTAGGCGAAGCCGACGTCGACGAAGCGGATCTCGTGGGCCGGACACCCGGCCGGGTCCACCGGCTCGGCGGCGGCGGCGAGCGCTCCCTCCGGCGCCATCCGACCCTCCAGCCGCTCGCCGACCTGCACCGGCTGGGCGGCGCCCTCGAGGGCCCAGGCGAAGCCACCGACCCCGAGAGCGCTGGTGCCCATCAGCGCCTGGGCCGCCACCACCATCGAGCCCAGCGACACGTCGCCGTCGATGGCCCCCAGCACGAGGGGCACCAGCACGATCGCGTGGCCGACGGCGAGCACCACCAGCACGGTGAGGAGCGACCTCTGGCGGAGGCGCATCGACTCCCACTGGAGGTCGAGCAGCCGGTGACGGGTGGCGGCGAACCGGTCCACGACCCAGCCCGAGAGCCCGAAGACCCGCACCTCCTTCGCCGGTCCGGCATCGACGGCGAGCCGGTAGGCGTAGTCGGCGTGCTGCTGCTGGGCCATCACGTCGGGGTCGGTGCGGTTGGCCCAGAACGAGCTCTGGCGGAGCAGCCGGTGCGTCGCCAGCCAGGCCCCACCCACGACGAACGGCGCCCACCAGACGACCGTGCCCAGCACGACGGCCTGGGCCACGCCCCCGAGCAGCTCGACCATCCCGGACGAGATGAACCCGAGGGCGACCGACAGCGGTGGTCCGGTGACGCCCTGGTCGAAGTCGCGGGCCAGCACCAGCTCGGCGGCCAGGCCGGGCCGCTCCAGGTGCCGGATGCCCGGTGGTCCCGAGCACGCCTGCGTCAGCTGGGCCTGGAGCGATCCGGACGTGACGTCGCCGAGCACCGAGCCGAGCTGGGTGTGGATCGGCGCGAGCAGGCAGGAGAGGCCGAAGGCGCCGCCCACGATGGCGATGGGGACGTCGACCGAGGTGCCGTCGCTGACCGCGGTGACCAGCAGGCCGACGCCGACGGTGAGCCCGGCGGGGAGCAGGGCCCGGAGGACGACGAGGCCCCACCACGCCACCGAGAGCGGGCGGCTGGCGCGCCACGTCGCCCGCGCCAGCGCCAGCGGCGCCCAGTCCCGCCATGTCTCGGCCATGCCCTCATCGTGCCCCACGTCACCCCATCGTCCGCCGACCCCCATCTCCGACACCCGATCCCGATCCCGCAGCGGGTGAGGAGGTCACGACATAGCCTGTCCGGGCCATCCCCCGAGCAAGCGGAGAGTCGTCGTGCGAGCCGACCGTCGTCCGTCCCTGCCCACCGACGACGACCAGGACCTGGTCCTCGTCCCCCGAGCCCGGCTCGAGGCGCTCGAGGCGCGCCTCGCGGAGCACGACCGCCGCCTCGGCGCGATGGAGGCGCCGCCCGCAGCACCGTCGCGCCCGTCACCGCCGGACGAGGGCATCGGTCGCCGACGGGCTCTCCTGGGGATCGCCGGCGTGGCCGCGGGTGCGGCCGCCGCCGTGGCCTCGTCGGCCCAACCCGCGGCGGCCGCCAACGGCAGCAACATCGTCATCGGGTCCGACAACAACACCGGCACCGCGCACACCGGCCTCTCCGTCCAGGGGAGCGCGGCCCTCTACGGGTTCGGGGTCACCGACGACGGCGCCAGCACGCTCACGCTGCGTCCCGCCATCTTCGGGCACGGCAAGGGACAGAACTTCGCCGTCGGCGTCTACGGGCAGGGCCAGTCCGAGCAGTGCGACGGCGTGGTCGGCGAGGGTCTGGGCATCGGCTCGGACGGCGTCGTCGGCCATGCGCTGAGCACAGGGGACGGGGTGGTGGGGACCTCCGTCGAGGGCTACGGAGGCCGGTTCTCCACCCAGAGCGGGTTCGGCAGCGACGCCGCCGTCTCCGCTTCGGCCCCCTCGACGCAGAGCGCCGGGGGGACGTGCTACTCCGCCTTCGGCACGACCCACGTGCACCTGCTGCCCAACGCCCGGCCCATCCCGCCCAGCGACACGCTCCCGGGTCAGGTGGGACAGCTCCGGTGGACCACCTCGGGCGGCGCGCTGTGGGCGTGCACGGCATCCGGGACACCGGGCACGTGGCGCAAGCTGGTCGGCACGGGGACAGCCGGTGCGTTCCACCTGCTGCCGGCACCTGTGCGGATCTACGACTCGCGACCGAGCTCGACGCCGGCGCAGGGCCCGAAGACGCCGCTGCCCGCGGGGAACGTGGCCCGGACGATCGACTGCAAGCACAACGGCTCCGGCGTCCCCGCCGGAGCCACCGGCGTCGTCATCACCGTCCTGCTCGCCAACGCCGCCACCGGCAACGGCAACCTCACCATCTGGGCCAACGACAAGCCCAAGCCCCAGTCGAACACCATGGTCTGGGGCGGCAATTCCGGACGCTTCACCGCCACGGCCCTCTCCGCCCTCGACGCCCAGGCGCGCATCAAGATCGACGCCTCGCTCCAGACCAACGTCATCCTCGACGTCGTCGGCTACTACCGCTGACCTGATCCCACCGACCTCTACGATCGGGGGCTGGGTCGCTAGCTCAACTGGCAGAGCATCGGGCTTTTAACCCGCTGGTTCAGGGTTCGAGTCCCTGGCGACCCACGTGGATGTCATCGTCGTGGGCGGGGGGATCGTCGGCCTGGCCACGGCGTACCAGCTGCTGCGGGCGGCGCCGGGCACGGGGGTCACGGTGCTGGAGAAGGAGGCCGAGGTCGGCCTCCACCAGAGCTCCCACAGCTCGGGCGTGCTCCACACCGGCATCTACTACGCCCCCGGATCGCTCAAGGCCCGCCTGTGCCACGCCGGCCGCGAGGAGCTGGAGCGCTTCGCCGACGACCACGACGTCGCCCGCATCCGCACCGGGAAGCTGGTGGTGGCTCTCGATGCGAGCGAGAACGCCGCCCTCGACGCCCTGGCCGCCCGGGCTCGGGCCAACGGGGTGCCGGGGCTGCGGGAGGTCGGACCGGCGGAGATGGCCGAGATCGAACCCCACGCCGCCGGTCACCGTGGCCTGCACTCCCCCGCCACGGGCGTCGTCGACTTCCTCGGCGTGTGCCGGGCGCTGGCCGACGAGGTCGGGGCGGGCGGCGGCTCCGTCCGCACCGGGCAGCGCGTCACCGCGCTCGACGAGGACGCCACCGGTGTGACCGTCACGACCCCCGACGCCGAGCGGCGGGCCGACCTGGTGGTGACGTGCGGCGGGCTGCAGGCCGACCGGCTGGCCGCCCTGACCGGGCCCCGGGGCAGCCGGGTCGTGCCCTTCCGGGGCTCGTACCTGAAGCTGCGGCCGGGCGCGA
>DASVEC010000015.1:0-13989 GCA_036380755.1 Iamia sp.
CTCCGACACCGGGGCGAGCTGGCGCTCGAGCCCCTCGGACTGGCGCAGCCACCGCTCCACCCGGTCACCGGCCCATGCATCGTCCTCGGCGTCGCTCATCCCTGGAGGGTACGACCCGCGATCGCGTGCGCCCGGCAACAGGGCTGGTCGGTATCGTCGCCGCCATGTCCGACATCTCGATCACGCTGCCCGACGGTTCCTCGCGCCAGGTGGCCGCGGGGACCACCGTCGGCGGCCTGGCCGAGTCGATCGGGAGGGGGCTGGCCAAGGCCGCGGTGATCGGCGTCGTCAACGACGTCGAGCGCGACCTGGCCCACCCGCTGGAGGACGGCGACGCGGTCGCCATCGTCACCAAGACGGACGATCGGGGCCTGTTCACGATCCGCCACTCGACGGCCCACGTGCTGGCCCAGGCCGTGCTCGACCTGTTCCCGGGGGCCACGTTCGGCATCGGCCCGGTGATCGAGGACGGCTTCTACTACGACTTCCAGCTCCCGGCCGGGGCCGACGGCAAGCCGGCCACCTTCGCCCCCGAGGACCTCCCGCGCATCGAGGCCCGGATGCGCGAGATCATCGCCGAGACGCAGCCCTTCGTGCGCGTCGACATCGACAACGACCGGGCTCGGGAGGTCTTCGCCGACCACCCGTTCAAGCTGGAGATCATCGACGGCGAGGCCGAGGACCCCACGTCGGTCACGGAGACGGGCACCGCCCGCACCTACGAGAACCCGCCGCCGGAGCCCAAGGAGCGGCCGCCGTTCCGGGGCTACCCGGGCTTCATCGACCTGTGCCGCGGCCCCCACGTCGCCGACACCAAGGCCCATCTGGGCCACTTCCAGCTCACTCGCATCGCCGGGGCCTACTGGCGGGGCGACGAGTCGAAGCCCCAGCTCCAGCGCATCTACGGCACGGCGTGGGCGTCGAAGGCCGACCTGGCCGCCCATCTCGAGCGGCTGGAGCAGGCCGCCCTCCGCGACCACCGCAAGCTGGGCGCCGAGCTCGACCTGTTCAGCTTCCCCGACGAGATCGGCTCCGGTCTGGCCGTCTTCCACCCCAAGGGCGGCATCGTCCGCCGGATCATGGAGGACTACTCCCGCCGCCGCCACGAGGCCGGGGGCTACGAGTTCGTCTACTCGCCCCACATCGCCAAGGCCGACCTGTTCAAGGTCAGCGGCCACCTGCAGTGGTACGCCGACGGCATGTTCCCGCCGATGCACTTCGCCGACGAGGGGGCCGAGGGCGTCGACTACTACGCCAAGCCGATGAACTGCCCGTTCCACTCCCTGATCTACCGGTCGGGGCTGAAGAGCTACCGCGACCTCCCGCTGCGGCTCTTCGAGTTCGGCAGCGTGTACCGCTACGAGAAGTCGGGCGTGATCCACGGCCTGACGCGCGTCCGGGGCATGACGCAGGACGACGCCCACATCTACTGCACCAAGGAGCAGATGGGCGACGAGCTGGTGAGCCTGCTCGACTTCGTCCTCGGCCTGTTGCGGGACTACGGGCTCGACGACTTCTCCCTGGAGCTCTCGACGAAGGACGACAGCGAGAAGTTCGTCGGCAACGACGAGGAGTGGGAGGAGGCCACCGAGCTGCTGCGGGCCGCGGCCGAGACGTCCGGGCTGGCTCTGGTGCCCGACCCGGGGGGCGCCGCCTTCTACGGCCCCAAGATCTCCGTGCAGGTCCGCGACGCCATCGGGCGCAGCTGGCAGATGTCGACGCTCCAGGTCGACTTCCAGACGCCGCGCCTCTTCGGCCTGGAGTACGTCGGCAACGACGGCGCCCGGCACACGCCGGTCATGATCCACCGGGCCCTCTTCGGGTCGGTGGAGCGCTTCTTCGGCGTGCTGCTCGAGCACTACGCCGGCGCCTTCCCCACGTGGCTGTCGCCGGTGCAGGTGCGGGTCCTGCCCGTGCGCGACGACCACATGGCCTACGCCGACCGCATCGCCGACCGGCTCCGGTCCGAGGGGTTCCGGGCCGACGTGCTCGACGCCCACGAGAAGCTGGGCAACCGCATCCGCCGGGCCAAGGGGGAGAAGGTGCCCTACGTCCTCGTGGTGGGCGACGACGACGTCGAGCACGGCACCGTGGGCGTGAACCCCCGCGGAGGCGAGGTCGAGCGGGGCGTGTCGGTCGACGAGTTCGTCTCCCGGATCGGCATCGAGGTCCTGGCCCAGACCGGCGGCTGGTGAGCGCCACCCCGGAAGGACCCAGCGCGGCCGAGGCCGGCGGCGGGCCCGCGCCGGGCCTGGCCCGGCTGTGGGCCGGGTGGCGGGCGGCCTACATCACCCGGATCTCCACCGACGACGCCGAGCTGCGCCCCGACGCCGAGGGCCTGAGCCTGTTCGAGCGCATCCTCACCTCGGATGTCCCCGACGACGAGACGTTCGTCGTGCACCGGGGCGCGACCGTCTCGGTGCTGCTCAACGCCTTCCCCTACGGCTCCGGTCACCTGCTGGTGCTGCCCAACCGGGCCGTCGGCGACCTGGCCGGCCTCGACCCCGGGGAGAGCGCCGAGCTGTGGACCACGGTCCACGACGCCGTGGCCGCGGTGCGGACGGCCTACGAGCCCGACGGGGTGAACATCGGGCTCAACCTCGGCACGGCCGCGGGCGCCGGCGTGCCCGAGCACCTGCACGTCCACGTGCTGCCCCGCTGGGCGGCCGACGCCAACTTCATGACCGCGATCGCCGAGACCCGCGTCCTGCCCGAGCCGTTGGCCGAGACCCACCGCAAGGTGACCGACGCCTGGCCGTCCTCGTAAGACGTCCTCCGACCCCACCCACCGCCCTATTCGAGTCGGCTGCGCCGACGCCGTACTGTCGTCTCGGTGACCGACGACGAGACGACCCCGGACGACGACGTCGTCGACGACGCCGAGGTCACCGATGTGCTGCCCGAGGACCTCGACGTCTCCGGCTTCGTCGGCCCCTACGTCTTCCCCAACAACAACCGCCGGCGGGTGCCGGGCTACCTCTACCTGGCGATGGCGGCGGGGTGCGTCGCCCTGTGGGCGGCCAAGCGGGGCGATGCCGCCTCGGTCGTGAACGAGGGCCTGCTCTGGGCCGCCGCGGCCCTGGTCGCGGCGGGGGCCTACTGCCTCCTGTCGGGCTTCGACCTCGACGTCGACGAGCAGGACGCCCTGGTCATCGCCACGCGCACCGTCGGCTTCCCGGTCGGTCACGCCTCGGCCCAGATGGGCTGGCGAGGGCTCCGGAGCCGCCCCACGTGGCGCATCCTCTGCTACTCGGCCGAGAACCCCCCCGAGCGCCGGGCCCTGCTGCTGATCGACGGCGTCGACGGCGAGGTCGTCGACTGGTTCGTCGAGGACAACCCCGAGGACTGGAGCGACCTCGACGGCGCCCTCACCGGCTCGGGCGTCCCCTTCGAGACGGGCGAGTAGGCCGACCGCTACTCGACCGCCGCCAGGTCGCGGCGGGCCTGGTCGACGAGGTGGTCGGGCAGGGGCTCGTAGCCGACGGGCTCGACCCGGTACCGGCCCCGGCCGCCGCTGATCGAGCGCAGCTCGACGGCGTAGCGCCGGATCTCGGCCGTCGGCACGGTGGCGGTGATCACCTGCTCGCCGTTGGCGCCCGTCTCGGCCCCCTCGATCCGGCCCCGGCGCGACGTGAGGTCGCCCATGACGTCGCCCTGGACGTCGGCGGGGATGGTGACCTCGATGCGGCTGATCGGCTCGAGCAGGCAGGGCCCGGCCGCGGCCAGGGCCTCGCCGAAGGCCAGGCGGGCGGCGGCGCGGAAGGCCATCTCCGACGAGTCGACGGCGTGCTCCTTGCCGTCGGTGACGGTGACGTGGACGTCGACCACGGGGTGGCCCAGCGGCCCGCCCCGGGCCATGGCCTCCTCGACGCCCTTCTGCACGGCGGGGATGTAGCTCTTGGAGATGGCCCCGCCGACGACCTTGCTGGCGAACGAGAACCCCTCGCCCCGCCCGACGGGTTCGACGACGAGCGTGCACACCGCGTACTGGCCGTGGCCGCCCGTCTGCTTCTTGTGCCGGCCCTCGGCCTGCCCCTGGGCGGTGATGGTCTCCCGGTAGGCCACGGCGACGTCCTCGGTGTCGACGGTGACGCCGAACTTGGTCCCCAGTCGCTCGAGGGCGAGGCCCACGTGGGCGTCGCCCACGCCCCGCAGGAGGGTCTGGTGGGTCTCGTCGTCGCGCTCGACCCGGATGCCGGGGTCCTCCTCGACCAGGCGGTGGAGGGCGGGCCCGAGGCGGTCCTCGTCGGCCGGGGTCCGGGCGGTGATCGCCACGGCGTAGACGGCGTCGGGGGGATCGAGCGGCGGGGCCGCGACCGGGCGGCCCCGCGGGGCGAGGGTGTCGCCGGTGAGGGTGTCGGACAGCTTGGCCACGGCGCCGATCTCACCCGCCACCAGCTCCTTGACCGGCTCCTGCTCGACGCCCCGCACCCGCAGCAGGGCGTGGAGGCGCTCGTCGGTGCCCGTCCGGCTGTTGATCAGGTGGTCGTCGGCCCGGATCGTGCCGCTCAGGACCCGGAACATCGACAGGTGGCCGACGAACTGGTCGGCGACCGTCTTGAAGACGAAGGCCAGCGGCGGGCCGTCGGGATCGGGGGCGATGTCGACCGTCGTGTCGCCGGCGCTGACGGTGATCGGCGGGCGGTCGCGCGGCGCCGGGCCGATCTCGCAGATGAAGTCGGCCAGCCGGTCGACGGCGATCTCGGCCGTGGCCGACCCGCACACGACGGGGAAGACGGTGGCGTCGTCGACCCCCACGGCCAGCAGCCGCTCGAGCTCCTCGACCGAGGGGACGTCGCCCTCGAGGTAGCGCTCGAGCATGTCGTCGTCGGCCACCACGATGCCCTCGACCAGGTTGTCGTGGACCCGGTGCTCCTGCTCCTCCATGTCCTCGGGGATCTCGCCCCGCGACCCGGTGCCGTCGGCGTAGGTGAAGGCCGTGTCGCTCAGCAGGTCGGCCACGCCGCGGAAGCCGGCCTCGGCCCCGATGGGCAGCTCCAGGGGGGCGATGCCGGCCCCGAAGCGGTCGCGCAGGGCGTCGAGGGTGGCGTCGAAGCTGGCCCGGTCGCGGTCGAGCTTGGACACGAACACCATGCGGGGCACGCCGTGGGCGGCGGCCGCTCGCCAGGCCGCCTCGGTGCCGACCTGCACGCCGTCGACGGCGCTGACGACGAACACGGCCAGGTCGGCGACCCGCAGGGCGGCCTCGACGTCGGCGGCGAAGTCGGGGTCGCCCGGGGTGTCGAGCAACGTGATGCGGTGGCCCTTCCACTCGAACGGCAGGACCGACAGGGCGACCGAGTGGTGGCGCGCCTTCTCCGCCGGGTCGTGGTCGCTGACGGTGGTGCCCTCCTCGACCGTGCCGCGCCGGGTGATGGCGCCGGCCAGGTGCAACAGCGCCTCGGCGAGGGTCGTCTTGCCCGCACCCGCATGCCCGACCAGGGCGACGTTGCGGATGCGGTCCGGACCGATCGACGGCATGCGCCCTCCTCGGGGGGTGGGGGGATGCGCGGAGGGTAGCGGCGGGAGTGGAGTGGTGCCGGTCGTCGCATCGGGCATGCTGGTCGCCGGACGGATCGACTGCTAACTTCTGCAAGCACACCCGTCTCGAGGAGTTCGATGTTCGACGGCCAGTTCCGCAGCCAGGCCGAGGTACAGCTCCGGCCCATCGGCACGAGCCTCAAGAAGACCGGCATCAAGGCCGACCACCTCACCGTCCTCGGTGTGGTGATGGCCGTCGCCACCTCGATCGCGGTGGCCAACGGCGCCCTCCGCCTCGGTCTCCTGCTCCTGGTGCTGTGCGCGGTGCCCGACGTGCTCGACGGCGCCGTGGCCAAGGCGTCCGGCACGGCCTCGCCCCGGGGCGCCTTCTTCGACTCGGTCAGCGACCGGGTGGCCGACTCCTTCCTCCTCGGCGGCATGGCCTGGTACCTGTCGAGCCAGCCGGGGGCCGGGCGGATCGCCGTCCTCCCCCTCGCCGTCCTCGCCGCCTCGCTCATCATCAGCTACGAGCGGGCCAAGGCCGAGGCCCTCGGCTACGACGCCAAGGGCGGCGTGATGGAGCGGGCCGAGCGCCTGATCGCCATCGGGCTGGCGCTGCTGTTCCAGCCGGCGATGATCGTCATCCTCTGGGTGATGCTGATCCTCACCGTGGCCACCGCCGTCCAGCGCTTCGTGAAGGTGTGGCGGCAGGCGTCGACGGCGGTGCCCACCAAGGCCACCACCGAGCGCCTGCGGGCCCGTCGCCAGGCCCGCATGTCCCGCACTGCCGCCCGGCGCCAGGGGCGCACCACCGCCCGGGAGCGGTTCGCCGCCCGCGAGCGGGGCTTCGCCGCCCGCCGGCGCGACACCGACTCCTGACCCCGCGCCTCTCCGTCGACCGGGCCTACCTGGGGTACCGGGCCGGCGCCCTCGCCGCCCGGGCCCTGCCCGGGTCGACGGTGCCGACCGTCTCCACCGTCATCGGCCGGATCGGGGCCCGCCGGTTCGCGTCGCGGCGGCTGATCGTCGAGCGCAACGTGCGCCGGTCGCTGGGCGACGCGGTGCCCGAGGACCGCATGGTCGAGCTCGTCGACAAGGCCTTCGCCTCGTACGTCCAGTACTGGATCGAGTCGTTCCGGCTCCCCGGCACCTCCACCGAGGACCTCGACCGGGGCACGGTGGTGATCGGCTACGAGCACATCGCCGCCGCCCGGGCCGCCGGCAAGGGCGCCATCATGGCCCTGCCCCACCTGGGGGCGTGGGAGTGGGCCGCCTTCTGGCTCAAGGCGGTCCACGGCGACCCCGTCACCGCCGTGGCCGAGCAGATCGAACCCCCCGAGCTGGCGGAGTGGTTCATCGGCCTCCGCAACCAGTTCGGCATCGAGGTGGTGCCGATGGGCCCCGATGCCGCCTCGGCCTGCATGCGGGCCCTCAAGGCCAACCGGCTCCTCGCCCTGCCCAGCGACCGGGACATGACGGGCACCGGTGTGCCCGTGACCTTCTTCGGCGAGGAGACGACGCTCCCGGGTGGCCCCGCCACCCTCGCCCTGCGCACCGGCGCCCCGCTGATCCCGGTCAGCTGCTACTTCGACAACGACCGGCACCTGGGCATCGCTCTCCCGCCGCTCGACACCGAGCGGCGGGGGAAGCTGCGCGAGGACGTCGCCCGCGTCACCCAGGACCTGGCCCACGCCCTCGAGGAGCTCGTCCGCCGGGCGCCCGACCAGTGGCACCTCCTCCAGCCCAACTGGCCCTCCGACCACCAAGCCCTCGCCGAGGCCGGCTTCACCTGACCTGCGAGCGGTCCTCGGGGTGGAGCCACTTGGGGTTGGCGACCTTCAGGCGCTCGACGACGGTGGCGCGGATGGCGGCGCGGAGCTCGTCGTCGGGATCGACCGCGCCGGACCGGATGGCGGCGGCCAGGGCGGCCTCGTCGGGGATCGGGGGGATCACGCCGGCCCGGGCGACCTCACGCTGGACCGTGGCGAGGGCGCGGTCGACGACCTTGAGCGAGAAGGCGGGGGCGCCGTCGAGCAGCGGGGCGATCTCGTCGGTGAGGTGGGACCGGACGGCGTCGAGCAGCTCCTCGGCGGTCGGGCGGCCGTGGAGGTCCAGCGGGGGCGCCGGCTCCAGGGCGGGGGAGGGGCCGACGCCGATCAGGCCGAGCAGGTCGTACTCGTTCTCGCAGACCCGGCGGCCGATCGTGGCCAGCTCGACCGAGCGGATGTGGCCGTCGAGGTGACGGCGGGCCTGGACGGCGCAGATCAGGCCCCACATGAGGGTGCCGGCCGCGCTCCACCAGCGGACGTGGGCCGGGTCGACGTCGACCCCCCGGGCCGCCGTGTAGCCGGCCAGCAGGTCGTCGAGGTCGGCCAGCCCGCCCACCTCGTGGTCGCCGCCGAAGCGCCAGGCCCGGACGCACAGCCAGCCCAGATCCTCCAGGGGGTCGCCCCGGTGGGCCAGCTCCCAGTCGAGGACGGCGGTCAGCTCGTCCCCGTCGACCAGCAGGTTCCCGATCCTGAAGTCGCCGTGGACGACGGTGTCGGGCGTCGGCGGCGGGCGGTTCTCGTGCAGCCAGCGGAGGGCCAGCTCGAAGGCGGGCCGGGCCTCGCCCACCAGGTCGAGGCCGTTGCGGGCCCCCTCGAGGCTGTCCTTGCGCTCGAGGGCGGGGTGCTCGTCGAGGGGGATGGAGTGGATCGCCGCCAGGGCCGAGCCCATCTGCGCGGCCAGCGCCCGCCGGCCCTCGTCGGTCCGCTCGGCGCGGACCAGCCGGGGTCCGAGGGCCTCGCCCGGTACCGCTGCGGTGATGCGGGCCGGCGCCAGCGGCCCGGCGTCATCGGCGGCGACGAGCACCGCCGGCACGGGCACGCCGGCGGCCTCGGCCGCGGCGAGGAGGGCATCCTCCACCGCCATCGACGGCGCGCCCATCCCACCGGCGGGCCGGGTGCGCTGGAGGATCAGGTCCCGTCCGTCGGCCGTGAACGCCCACGTCTCCCGCGATGCGCCCCCGGACAGCCGGCGCAGCCCCGCGATCGCGGCGCCGCCCAGCACCGTCGAGAGGTCCTCGGCCAGATCAGAGGTCACGGAAGGGGACCCTAGGAGCACACCCTCCTAGGCTGCCGACCCGTGCGGATCGGCCTCGTCTGTCCCTACAGCCTGACCGTCCCCGGGGGCGTCCAGGCGCAGGTCCTGGGGCTCGCCCGCGCCCTGCGGGCCCAGGGCCACCCGACGCGCGTCCTCGCCCCCTGCGACGGCCCGCCGCCCGACACCTGGGTCACCCCGCTGGGCAGCAGCCTGCCGACGGCGGCCAACGGCTCGATCGCCCCGCTGGCGCCGGACCTCCCGGCCCAGCTCCGCCTGATCCGGGCCACGAGCGACGAGGGCTTCGACGTGATCAACGTCCACGAGCCGCTCGGCCCCGGCGCCTGCATCACGACCCTCGTGGTGAAGCCGGCGCCGCTGGTCGGGACCTTCCACGCCGCCGGCGTGTCGGGCGCCTACAAGTCGCTGGGCCCCGTGGTGCGCTGGCTGGCCGGCCGCCTCGACCTCCGCTGCGCCGTCTCGGCCGATGCCGAGGAGCTCGCTCGCACCTACCTCAAGGGCACCTACGAGCGGGTCCACAACGGCATCGAGATCCCGTACTTCGCCGAGGCCGAGCCGACCTCGACCGACGGCGTGCCCACCGTCCTCTTCCTCGGCCGCCACGACGAGCGCAAGGGCCTGGAGGTCCTGCTCGACGCCCTGCCGGACCTCCCCCGCGAGGTGCGCATCTGGGTGGCCGGCGACGGCCCCGACACCGAGCGGCTGAAGCGCCGCACGTCGGGCGACCCCCGGGTCGAGTGGCTGGGCCGCATCTCCGACGCCGAGAAGGCCTCCCGGCTGCGGGGCGCCACCGTCTACTGCGCCCCGTCGCTCCACGGTGAGTCGTTCGGCGTGGTGCTGCTCGAGGCCATGGCCGCCGGTGTGCCCATCGTGTGCAGCGATCTGCCCGGCTACCGCAAGGTGGTCCGGCCCGGAGCCGACGCCGTCCTGTTCGAGCCGGGCGACGCCGCCGCCCTCGCCCGATCGGTCACCGCCGTCCTCGCCGATCCCGACCGGGCCGCGGCGCTGGTCGCCTCGGGCCGGGAGCGGGCCGAGGCCTTCTCGATGGACACCCTCGCCACCCGCTACCTGGAGCTCTACGACCAGGTCGTCTGAGCAGGGACGGGGTGGCCGGACGGACCCGCCACTAGCATCCGGTCGTGACCGTCGTCCTCGTCATCGTGGTGATCCTGATCGTGGGGGTGCTGCTGTTCGGCGTCGTCTCCTACAACGGCCTGGTCAAGCTGAAGAACCGGGTCGAGTCGGCGTGGGCCCAGATCGAGGTCCAGCTCAGCCGGCGCCACGACCTGATCCCCAACCTGGTCGAGACGGTCAAGGGCTACGCCAGCCACGAGCAGGCCACCCTCGAGGACGTCATCAGCGCCCGCAACCGGGCCGTCGAGGCCAGCACGCCGGGCGAGCAGGCGAAGGCCGAGGAGGCCGTCAGCGGCGCCCTGGCCAACATCTTCGCCCTGAGCGAGGCCTACCCCGACCTCAAGGCCAACCAGAACTTCCTGGCCCTGCAGACCGAGCTGAGCGAGACCGAGGACCGGATCGCCTACGCGCGGCAGTACTACAACGACTCGGTCAACCAGTACAACACCAAGATCCAGAGCTTCCCGGGCGTGCTGATCGCCCGCTCGGCCGGCTTCGGCGAGCGGGAGTACTTCCAGGCCGAGGGTGACGCCCGCGGCCCGGTGAAGGTCGACTTCTGATGGACGACGCCCTCGCCCGCAACCTGGCCACCGCCCGGCGCCTGGCGCTCACCTCCGTCCTGCCCCTGGCCGTGGTCCTCGCCCTGCTCCTGGGCGTCCTCGGGATGCTCCTGGCCGGCCCGATCGGCGCCGTGTTCCTGGTGGCCATCGTCGCCGTCGGCGCCGCCCTCGCCGTCGTCAACCTCCGCCGGGCGGCGCCGGTGCTGGCCATCGCGGCCGCCGGTGCCGGGCCGGTCTCCCAGGCCGACGAGCCCCGGCTCCACAACCTGGTCGAGGGGCTGTGCGTCGGCATCGGCCTCACGCCACCGACCCTGTGGCTGGTCGACGACCCCGCCGCCAACGCCCTGGCCGCGGCCCAGACGGTCGACGCCGCCCACCTCGTCGTGACCCGTGGCCTCCTGACCCGCCTGTCGCTCGTCGAGCTGGAGGCGGTGCTGGCCCACGAGCTGGCCCGAATCCGCCGGGGCGAGGCCGTCGTCGGCGCCCTCGCCCTGCCCGTGCTCGGTGGTGGCCCCGCCCTGCGCGGCCTCTCCCAGATCGGCGGGGCCCGGTTCGCCCTCTGGATGCCCCTCCTCGCCGCCCCGATCAGCCGCGCCATCGTCGGGCGGGGCGAGCCGGTGGAGTCGTGGTCGGACCTGGCCGCGGTCGACATCACCCGCTACCCGCCGGGGCTCACCGCGGCCCTGGAGAAGCTGGCCGCCGACCCGACGCCGGTGCAGGCTGCGAGCCCGGCCGTCTCCCACCTGTGGATCCACGGGGCGACGGCCGAGGGGCCCGCCGGTGCCGCTCTCCGCCGCGTCTACGAGCCCGCTCCGTCCGTCGGGCGGCGCATCGAGGTGCTCGAGGAGCTGTGAGGCCCGCGGGAGCCCTCGGCTCCGTCTGGGTCTGGATCAACGCCACGTTGCTCCGCCAGGCCGTCGGTGGGCTGGCCCTCGCCGGATTGATCATCGGGGCCGTCGTGGTCGTGGGCGGGGGCGACGACGCCGCGGACGAGGCGACGGGACCGGGCCGCACCACCACGACCACGGTGGCCAGCCCCGGCGAACCCACGACGACCGGCGCGGCGGCGGCGACCACCACGACGACGATCCCGCCGACCACCCCGCCCCCGCCGCCCCCGGAGCAGCTGCGGTTCCTCCCCGAGGACCAGCCCGACAACGGCAGCTTCGCCCCCCTCACGGGCCTGCCCGTGGCCGATCCCGCCCTGCTGGGTCGCGCCGCCCTGGCGGTGAAGATCGACAACCTCGACATCCCGGGCGAGACGTCCGTGCCCCAGACCGGGCTGGCCTTCGCCGACGTGGTGGTCGAGGAGGTCGTCGAGGGCGGCATCACCCGGTTCGTGGCCGTGCTCCACTCGACCGACGCTCCCGAGGTCGGCCCCGTCCGCTCGGCCCGCACCACCGACGTGCACCTCCTGCCCGTCCTGGGCCGGCCGCTGTTCGCCTACTCGGGGGGCAACCCGGGCGTGCTCCGGGCCGTGCGGGAGTCGCCGGCGCTGGTCGACCGAGGGGGCGAATGGGCCCCGGCGTACGTCCGCATCCGCGGCCGGCGCCCGCCCCACAACCTCTACCTGCGACCGTGGGAGATCTGGAACCGGAGCGAGGCGCCACGGTGCCGCCGATCCTCGCCCCGTTCCGGCCCCGGGGCACGGGCTCGCCCGTCGGCGACCCGGTCCAGGGGGTGAACCTGGGGTTCGGCGGCGCCGCGGCCGCCGGCGTGTCGTGGAGCTGGCTCCCCGAGCACGGGCGCTGGGTCCGCCACCAGCGGGGCCGGCTCCACATCGACGCCGCCGGCTACGCCATCGGGCCCCGCAACGTCGTCATCATGGTCACCGACTACGTCGCCAGCCCGGCCGACCCGCGGTCGCCCGAGGCGGCCAGCATCGGGAGCGGCACCGCTGTCGTGCTCACCGACGGCAAGGCGGTCGAGGGGCGGTGGGAGCGCCCGTCGATCGACGCCCCGCTCACGTTCCTGGACGCGAACGGCCAGCAGATCGCCCTCTCGGCCGGCCGCACCTGGATCGAGATGGTGAAGCCCGGCACGGCGACGATCGTCCGATGAGGCCGACGGAGGAGGCCGACCAGGCCAGCACGAACCCGCGATTGGAGCCCGACGGGTCCCGGTGGGAGCATGACGGCGTGACGACCCTTCCCACGGTCACAGCCGACGATGCCACGATCTCGGCGCCCGCCCCCGAGACCGCGCCGGCGCCGAGCCGCGGCGCCGCCGACGTGTTCATGCGCCGGCTGCTGCGGGTCGACGACGCCCAGCCCCGCCTCCGCGAGGACGAGCTGCGCAGCGCCTTCAGCCGGTCGATCCTGGTCTCGGCCACCCGCTGCATCATCACCTACCTGCTCATCCCGTTCCTCGGCCCGGTCCTGGGCCTGGCGGCGGGTGTGGGGCCGGTGGTCGGCATCCCCATCGGGGCCCTGGCCATCGTCTTCAACGTCAAGAGCATGCGGCGCTTCTGGCGGGCCGACCATCGCTTCCGCTGGCACTACACCGCCATCGGGAGCACCGTCATCGGCATGCTCGTGGTCCTGATCGCCCTGGACCTCGCCGAGCTGCTCGGGTAGCGGTGCGCGCCGCCTGGGTGGCGGTGGGGTGCGTGGCCGTCGGCCTCGGGACCATCGGCATCGTCGTCCCGGGCTGGCCCACAACCGTCTTCTTCGTGGTCGCGGCCTGGGCCTTCTCCAAGTCGAGCCCCCGGCTGGAGCAGTGGGTGCTGACCCGGCCCGGCGTCGGGCCCCTGGTCAGGGACTACCGCGCCGGCCTGGGCATGCCCCGCCGGGCCAAGGTGATCGCCATCACCATGCTGGTGGTGTCGTGCGGGCTGAGCGCCACGTTCGGGGTCGAGCGCCTGGCCGTTCGGCTGGCGATCGTCGGCGCCGGCGCCATCGGCGTCGCCTGGATCCTGTGGCGGATCCCCACGCGGGAGGTGGTGGTGGGCCGATCCCTGGGCCATTCGGGCTTCGGGGATCAGGAGGCGCGCTCGTAGACTGGGCGGCATGTCCGAGAGCCCCACCCCCGCAGCGACACCGGCCGAGACCGGCACCTTCCGGGTCAAGCGGGGCCTGGCCGAGATGCTGCGCGGCGGCGTGATCATGGACGTGGTCGACCCCGGGCAGGCCAAGGTGGCCGAGGACGCCGGTGCCGTCGCCGTCATGGCCCTCGAGCGGGTCCCGTCCGACATCCGGCGCGACGGCGGCGTGGCCCGCATGAGCGACCCCGAGATGATCGAGGGCATCAAGGCCGCCGTCACCATCCCGGTGATGGCCAAGGCCCGCATCGGCCACTTCGTCGAGGCGCAGATCCTCGAGGCCCTTGGCGTCGACTTCGTCGACGAGTCCGAGGTGCTCACCCCGGCCGACGAGGCCCACCACATCGACAAGTGGGCCTTCACCGTCCCCTTCGTGTGCGGCGCCACCAACCTGGGCGAGGCGTTGCGGCGCATCAGCGAGGGGGCCGCCCTCATCCGTTCCAAGGGCGAGGCGGGCACCGGCAACATCGTCGAGGCCGTGCGCCACCTGCGCTCGATCCTCGGCGACATGCGCCGGATCACCCAGGCCGACTCGGCCGAGCTGTTCGACTGGGCCAAGCAGCTGCAGGCGCCGCTGCCGCTCGTGCAGGAGATCGCCGAGACCGGCAAGCTGCCGGTTCCGCTGTTCTGCGCGGGTGGTCTCGCCACCCCGGCCGATGCCGCCCTGGCGAT
>DASVEC010000016.1:0-18740 GCA_036380755.1 Iamia sp.
CGTGACCGCGGTGACCACGGTCGGACCGACCCGGTAGACGGGCACGTCGTCGGCCAGCCCGGGCGGGAGGGGGTCGTCCCGGCTGGCGTCGACCATGACCTCGAGGGCGTCGTAGCCGGCGGCGAGAGCGCGACCGGCCACCTGCTCGCCCTCGGCGACGAACACCCCCTCCAGATCGCCCCCCGGTGCCTCCCGGCGGCGGCGCAGGTCGTGGTCGGTCAGCCCCATGAACACGGCCAGCCGGGGATCGGTGGGATCGTCCAGCGTGATCGGCTCGTTCACGGGACGATGTTGGGCCGGTCCATGTCACCGTCGCCCTTGGTGAGGTGGAGGCCGGGAGCGGAGAGGAAGCGACCGACGAGCCCGGTGTGCTTCGCCTGGGCCCGGAAGGCTCCGGCGAACGGGACGTCGTGCGGCACCAGGGGGCTGAACCGGCTCGGCACGGGTCCGCCCGCCTCCACCGGGACGAACCCGGCGGTCCGCAGCTCGTCGTCGTAGGGCGCCGTCCCGTACCAGTCGACGAGGGGGGCCCCGGCCGATCGGGCCGTGTCGACGACATCGGCGAGGAGGGCGGACCGCGCCTCGGGATCGCCCACCAGCTCCACCAGCCGGACGGCGGGGGGCCCGGTCGCGCCGGCCGCCTCGACCCGGTGGACGGCCAGACCCACCGCCGCGCCCCGCCGCCGGGCCAGCCGCACGGCGTAGGTGAAGGTCGGGTGGGCGAGGTAGCGCCAGGTGAGGAAGCGGGCGTCGCGCCGGGTGCCGACCAGGGAGGGGGCGAGGTCCAAGTCCCACACCCGATCCCACTCGTCGTCCAGCCGGTCGACGGGCTCGACGGCGACGGGGCCGGCACCGGTGCCGGTGGGAGCGGCGGCGTCGACCACGGCCGCCCACCGGGGGAGGGGATCGAGGATCTCGTACCGGAGCGAGGGGAGGGTGGCGCGCATGTCGGCGTTGACGCCCAGGCTGAGCAGCACGTCGTAGCCCATCTTGAACGACGCCCACAGGAGCTTCATCCCTGCCCCCTGTGCCCGCCCCTCGGGCGAGGCCATCAGGTTGGCCAGCCAGGCGGCCCGGACCGTCCGGCCGTGGATCGTGAGGGGGGCCTCGATCACACCCTGCATGCCGAGGACGGTGCCGTCGTCGGCGACGGCCAGGACGACCGTGGGCGCATCGGACCCCACGAGACCACCGAACTGCCACCGCAGCAGGTCCTCGTCGTGGGCGAGGACGTGGTCCGCCCGCCAGGTCTCGGCGATGAACGCCTGGAGGGCGCCCACCTCGTCCGGGCGGCACGGGCGGACCTCCACGAGTCAGCCCGCCGGTCGGGAGAGCATCTTGCGGATCTGCACCTGCTCCTGGACGAACCCGAGGTGCTCCCAGAGCGCCATGCCGTCGACGTCCTTGCTCAGCACGTAGCCCTGGATCGAGCCGCATCCCCTCTCGATGCACCACTGCTCGAAGGCGTCGTACAGACGCCGGCCGACGCCGGTGCCCCGGGCGGAGGCCCGGGTGTGCATCTGGGGCCAGTCGGCGTACTTGCCGCCCCCGAGGTAGTCGGGCAGGACGCGGATGATGCCGTAGGTGAAGCCGATGGCCTCGTCGCCCCGGCTGGCCACGAACAGCACGCCGAGGCGGCCGATCATCTTCTCCACCCCCGCCCGCCACATGGCCGCGCCACCATCGACGAGCGGGTGCAACGGGTCGAACCGGGCGAGGTGGGCCCACTGGTCGGCGAACATCTCCTCGACCTGGTCGAGGACGGGGTCGCCCCGCTCGGGCTGGTGGATGCGGATGTCGTCGGCGTCGGGCACGGGGCCTCCGGTCAGCTCGTGGCCTGGGCCAGGGTGGCGGTGAGGCCGTCGAGGGTCGAGAACTCCTCGGGATCGAGCTCGGTGAAGTCGACCTCGACCGAGAACTCCTCCTCGGCGTCGGTCAGGAGGTTGATGAACCCGAACGAGTCGAGCAGGCCCGAGTCGAAGAAGTGGAACCCCTCGGCGATCTCGACGTCGCCCAGGCCCCTCTCGGCCGCCAGCTCGGCGAGCCGGACGACGAGGAACTGGCGGATCTCGGCGGCGGCGGGCACGGCGGGCGAGCGTACCGCCGCACGCCGGGCGCCCCAGAAGGGCCCGCTACGGTCGATCGCCATGGCTCTCGTCCGACGCCTCGCTACGCGGGCTGGCTTCACCATCACCCGGGTGGGCAAGGCGACCGCGATCCCTCACGCCGTCGACGCCGCGGATGCCGAGATCCTGAAGACCGTCATGCCGTTCTCCGTCGCCGGCCCGTGGCGCCTGCTGGCCGTCATCGACGCCGCTCGTCACGTGGTCCGCCACGGCATCGAAGGAGCCTTCGTCGAATGCGGTGTCCTCCGGGGCGGGGCGACGATGGCCGCCGCGCTCGCGTTCCTCGATGAGGGCACGACCGATCGAGACATCCACCTCTTCGACACCTTCGAGGGCATGCCGGCGCCGACGGACGCCGACTTCAAGCGCCGCACGGGGATCAGCGCCAAGGAGATCCTCGAAGGTCGGCGGCGGGTCGGGGTGCACGGCTCGGATTGGGCCATGGCTCCCGAATCCGAGGTGCGCGGGAACCTCGCTCGCGTTCCCTATCCCCCCGACAGGATCCACTTCACGAAGGGCTTGGTCGAGGAGACCATCCCCGAGGCCGCTCCGGACCGGATCGCCGTCCTCCGCCTCGACACGGACTTCTACGAATCGACCCGGCACGAGCTGCAGGAGCTCGTCCACCGCGTCTCGCCGCACGGCGTCGTGCTGATCGACGACTACGGGTCGTGGGACGGCGCTCGCCGGGCCGTCGACGAGTTCTTGGCCGGGTCGGACCGGCCCTTCTTCCTGCAGCGCACCGATGCCGATGGCCGCGCCTTCGTCGTGCCGTGAGGGGTGTCTTCCGGCGGGACGGCGATGTGGGACGCTGGGCCGGGAGGTCCACCCGGAGGTGACGTGAAGGTCCTCGGCATCTGCCACGACGTGCTCATCTGCGCGGCAGCGCTCGTCGAGGACGGCGAGGTGGTCGCGGCCGCGCCCGAGGAGCGCTTCGACCGCCGCAAGCAGAGCCGGGTCTTCCCCACCCGGGCCGTGGACTGGTGCCTGGCCCACGCCGGCATCGGGCTCGAGGACGTCGACGAGATCGCCATCGCCTGGAACCCGGGGATCGACATCGAGACCCTGCCGGCCGGCTGGCTCGACGCCCGTCGCCACCGCGGCGAGCACCTGACGTCGGTGCCCACCCGGCTGATGCGGGCGGCGGGCAGCCGGGCCAGCGACGCCCTCACGATCCAGGCCGGCTTCGCCGGCGCCCCGCCGATCACGTTCGTCAACCACTACGACGCCCACATCGGGAACAGCTACTTCCTGTCCGGGTGGGACGAGGCGGCCATCGCCGTGCTCGACGGCCGGGCCGAGCGCCAGACCAGCCTGCTGGGGTCGGTGCGCGGCACCGAGGTGACCCGCCTGTCGGAGGTGACGTACCCGCACTCGCTGGGCCTGCTCTACGGCACCGTGACCCAGTTCCTGGGCTTCCGCCCCGACAGCGACGAGTGGAAGGTCATGGCCCTGGGCTCGGCGGCCGAGGTCGACAACGAGTTCGTCGCGCCGCTGCGCTCGATGGTGCACGTCGCGGCCGACGGCACCTTCCGCCTCGACCTCCAGTACTTCGAGTTCTTCAACCAGTTCGACCCGCGCATGTACTCGGACCGCTGGGTCGAGGTCTTCGGCGCCCCCCGCCACCGCGACGACGAGCTGACCGAGCGCCACGAGCGCCTCTCGTCGGCCTGCCAGACCGTCTTCGAGGAGGTCACCACGGCGGTGCTCACCTCGCTCCACGAGCAGACGGGCCTGGCGCGCCTCGCCGTGTCCGGCGGCTGCTTCATGAACAGCGTCTACAACGGCAAGGTCACCGACGTGACCCCGTTCGACGAGGTGTTCGTCTCCAGCTGCCCCGACGACTCGGGCACGGCCGTCGGCGCCGCCCTCTACCTCGAGGCCCAGCGCACCGGGACCAAGCGCACCACGACGATCGCCACCAACTACTGGGGCCCGTCCTTCACCGACGAGCAGTGCCTCGCCACCGCCGAGCGCTGCCGGCTGCCCAACGTCACCGTGGTCGACGACCCCTCCGCCACCGCCGCCGCCGACCTGGTCGACGGGCGCATCGTGGGCTGGTTCCAGGGCGCCATGGAGTTCGGCCAGCGGGCGCTGGGCCACCGGTCGATCCTGCTCGACCCCCGCCGGGCCGACGGCAAGGCGCTCGTGAACGCGGCCATCAAGTACCGGGAGGGCTTCCGGCCCTTCGCCCCGGCGATCCTGGCCGAGCGGGTCTCGGAGTGGTTCGAGTGCTCCGCCGACGCCCGCGTCCCCTTCATGGAGCGGGTCTTCCCGTTCCAGAAGGAGAAGCAGTCGCTCGTGCCCGCGGTGGTGCACACCGACGGGTCGGGCCGGCTCCAGACGGTCGAGCCCGAGCAGGCACCCCGCTACCACGCCCTGATCGCCGAGTTCGAGCGGCTGACCGGCGTGCCCATCGTGCTCAACACCAGCTTCAACCTCAACGGCGAGCCGGTGGTGTGCACCCCGGAGGACGCCATCCGGACCTTCTACTCCTGCGCTCTCGACGTGCTGTACCTCGGCAACGTCCGCATCGCCAAGTGACCGGGCCCGTGGCTGCCGACCAGGTGTCGCGCCTCTACGAGGAGCACCCGTACCCCGCCCACGGCGTGATCGGCACCGTGCTGGCCCGGCTGGTCGGGCCGGTCCTCGCCGAGGGTCCCCCCCGCCGGCCGCGCCTGCTCGACGCCGGCTGCGGCACCGGAGAGCAGACCCTCGGTGTGGCCCGTGCCCACTCCGACGCCGAGGTGGTCGGCGTCGA
Source organism: Iamia sp. (assembly GCA_036380755.1). Taxonomy (GTDB): domain Bacteria; phylum Actinomycetota; class Acidimicrobiia; order Acidimicrobiales; family Iamiaceae; genus Iamia. The sequence continues at coordinate 4,888 of DASVEC010000016.1, forward strand.
CCTCAACGCCGCCTCGATCGCCTTCGCCCGCGATCTGGCCCGGCGGCACGGGATCGCGGCCCGCTTCGAGACGGCCGACCTGCTGGGGCCCCTGGACGGGCTCGGGTCGTTCGACGTGATCGTCAGCGTCGGCGTGCTCCACCACCTGGACCAGCCGGCGCGGGCCCTGGCCCGGCTGCGGGCGGTGGCGGCGCCCGGCGCCCGGCTGGTGGCGATGCTCTACGGCGTCTACGGCCGCGCCCCGCTCTTCGACGCTCGCGACGCGTTCGCGCGAGCCGCCGGGACCGACGACCGCGAGGCCCGCCTCGCGGTCGCGGCGGACGTGCGCCTCGGGGTCAACCGGGGTCCCGCCCACCTGGCGCGGGAGGCGGTGCGCCGGCTCCGCTTCGGGCCCGACCTGGGACCCGTCGAGGCCGTCCGCCGCGCCGTCGGCGGGCGGAGCCCGGCCTACCAGGCCGACGCCTTCACCCACCCCGTCGAGCGGGCCTTCAGCCTCACCGAGGCCGCCGACCTGCTCGCCGCCAGCGGCTGGCGCCTCGACGGCTGGCCGGCTCGATCGGGCCTGCCCGACCGGGCCTCCCAGCTGTTCCGCTCGCCCACGGCCGAGCGGGTCGAGCGTCTGCCGGTGCTCGAGCGGGGCGCGATCTACGAGCGGCTCGTCCGGCCGTCGAACCTGTACCTGACGGCGACCGCCGTCGAAGGAGGTGGGGCATGAGCCCCGACCGCAGCAGTCCTCTCACCGCGCGCCGGCGCGGGCAGCTCCTCGCGGCTGCTCTCGGCGTGGTGGTGATCGTCGTCGCCGTCATCGTCGTGACCGGCGGGGGCGACGACGGGGACGACCCCTCCGAGGGAGACAGCACCACCACAGCCTCTGCTCCCCCCAGCGAGGTGGAGTTCGAGCTGGTCGACGTCGACCTGGCCCAGCCCACCGCGCCCGCCGACGCCCTCGGTTCCGGTGACCTCACCGTCGCCCTCGTGCCGGGCACGGTGCGGGCCGAGGGTGACGACCTGGTGGCCTTGGCGGACGACCGCGAGGCGATGGCGCCCGAGCCGATCATCCCCCTCGTCAGCCTCGACGTCGCCTTCCCGGAGCTCGAGACGATGTTCCAGGACATCTCCGACGCCCTGACCACCGACGCCCTGGCCGATCTGGTGGCCTTCTCGGGCGCCGACGAGGGCATGGTCGAAGACGTCGTGTCCTCGTGGCTCGGGAGCAACGACCTGGCCGCGCCGACACCCATCGAGGCCCCCGGTCCGATGCGGATCCAGACCCTCGCCGACCCGGATCTCCAGGTCGCCGCGCTCGTGTACGGCGAGGTCCTCCTGGCCGCCGGCTTCGAGATCGAGTACCTCGAGCCGGTGCCGGCGGCCTCCGACCTGGTCGGAGCCGTCGGCGCTCGCTCGGCCGACCTGGTGCTGGCCGGCGGGTCCAGCCTGCTGGTGGCCCTCGGGGGCCCGGCGACGCCGCTCACGCCGGCCGACGAGCTGCGCTCCGCCATCACGGCGCGGGCCGAGGAGACGGCCGCCACCGCGCTGGTGCCCGCCGCCGCCGACCGCGCCCTGCGGATGCTGACGGCACCGGCCACGGCCGAGGAGCTCGACCTCGAGACGATGTCCGACCTGGGCCGGGTCACCGGGCTCCGGAGCATCGGCGCCACCGCCGGCTGCGGCGAGGATCCGCTGTGCCGACCCCTTCTCGAGAGCGCCTACGGGCTCAGGTTCGCCTCATGACCCGGTGGGACGTCGACGACGAGCTGGCCACCGCGCTGGCAGGTGCTGACAGGTCCGGTTCGCGCACCAGGCCGGTCGGTAGTGTGGCGTCGATGCCCCCGCGCGAGCCGGTCACCGACGCCACCTTGCGCGTAGGTCTGAACGCCCTCCGCCGGCGGCGGTGGGTGATCGTGGTCAGCGTGGTGGGGCTGGTGGGCGCGGCCCTGGCGCTGTCGTTCGTGCAGTCGCCCACCTACGAGGCCCGGGGCAAGATCCTCCTCGCCTCGAGCACGTCGGAGTCGGTCATCGACGCCATCGGCTCCGACCGGTCGGGGGGCTCGGTCGACGAGGTGGTCGCCACCGAGATCCAGGTCATGCAGTCGGCCATCATCAGCGACGCCGTCCGCGAGGAGCTGGGGCGCACCCCGCGCGTGAGCCTCGAGGGTCTCGAGGGCACCAGCGTCGTCCAGGTCACGGCGCGGGGCGGATCGGCCCAAGAGGTCGAGGAGACGGTGAACACCTTCGCCCGGGTGTACATCGAGACCCGCCGGCAGACCTTCACCGAGGACCTCGACGCCGCCGCCGAGCGCATCCAGGAGAACCTCGACGTCCAGGCCGTCCGGGTGGCCCAGCTGCGCCAGCCGGCCAAGGACATCCAGGACCAGATCGACGCCCTGCCGCCGGCGGTCCCGGGCGCACCCGAGGACCCGCAGCGCGAGGCCCTGATCGACCAGCGCGACCAGGCCGAGGCGCAGGCCCAGCCCCAGATCACCCGGGTCGAGGCGCAGATCGCCGACAACGAGGCCGACCTCTCGCAGATCGAGCTGGCCCGGGACCAGATCACCACCGGTGGCGCCCAGCTCGTCTCCCCGGCCACTCGGCCGAACGACCCCGTCAGCCCCAACCCGGTGCGCAACGGCCTGCTCGCCGCCGTCCTCGGCCTGGCGATCGGCATCGCCCTCGCCTTCCTCCTCGAGACGCTCGACGACACCCTCCGCACCAAGGAGGACCTCGAGGACATCACCCAGGGACGAGCGGTGATGGGGCTCATCCCGGTCGTGCCGGGCTGGCGCGACCGCAGCAGCACCCGCATCGTCTCCATCGAGGACCCGACCTCACCGGTGTCGGAGGCGTACCGCACCCTCCGCACCTCGGTGCAGTTCCTCGGCGTCGACCGGCCGGCCAAGATCCTCCAGATCACGAGCCCCAGCCCCGGGGAGGGCAAGACGACCACGGTCGCCAACCTCGGTGTGGCCTTCGCCCGCGCCGGTCAGCAGGTCGCCATCGTCTGCTGCGACCTTCGCCGTCCTCGCATCGAGCAGTTCTTCGGCACCGCCATCAGCCCCGGCTTCACCTCGATCATCGTCGGCGACGCCACCTTCGAGGAGGCCGTCAGGCCGGTGGAGGACGAGCCTCGCCTGTGGGTCCTGGCCTCGGGCCCGCCGCCGCCCAACCCCTCCGAGCTGCTCTCGACCCGCCGGGCGCGCGAGGTGCTCGAGGAGCTGGGTCGACGCTTCGACATCGTGCTGATCGACGCCCCCCCGGTCCTGCCCGTGACCGATGCCCTCCTCCTGGCCAACCTGGTCGACGCCACCATCCTCGTGACGTCGGCCGGCCGCACGAGCAAGCGGGGCACGCGCCGTGCCCTCGAGCTGCTCGACCAGGTCGACGCCGAGGTCGAGGGCACCGTGCTCAACTACGTCTCCGGCACCGACTCCTACGGCGCCTCGTCCGGCTACGGCTACGGGTACCGGTACGAGAGCGCGGGTCGGCGCAAGGTCGTCGACCCCGATGCGGGAGCACGGTGGCGGGCCGCGGTCGGGAGTCGCGGCGACGCCCCCGTCGACGACGAAGGCTGACGCATGACGGCCGTCCTGCGGGGCGCGGTCGGGGGTCGCACCGCCTCCACGTGGGTCGCGGCCGGGGGGCTCGCCTGGCTGGCCCTGAACGCCGTGATCCTCGCCACCTCGCCGTTGGACCGGGCCGTCGGCCTCACCATCGCCCAGGTCATCGCGATCGGGGGAACCCTGGCCGTCGTCGCCGTGGCCCGGCGGACCGAGGCCCCCGAGACCGTGCGGGTGCTGGTCGTGCTGTGGGGTCTCAAGATGGTGGGCACCGCCGCCCGCTACTACGTCCTGCAGGTCACCTACGGGGGCGCCGGCGACGCCAACCGCTATGCGTACATCGGGACTCTCCTCGCCGAGAAGTTCAAGTCCGGTGACATCAGCACGTACCAGAGCCACCAGAACCTCGTCGGCACGCAGTTCGTCGAGATGGTCACCGGCGGCCTCTTCGCCGTCACCGGCCCCACGCTCATCGGCGCCTCCATGGTCTTCTCGACGCTCGGCTTCGTCGGCCTGTACCTGACCTTCCGGGCGCTGCGCGTGTCCTACCCGGAGGCCGATCCCACCCGTCTGGCCCTGCTGGGGCTGGGTCTCCCCTCGATGGTGTTCTGGCCCTCGTCGCTGGGCAAGGAGGCGCTGATGGTGTTCGCCATCGGCATCGTCGTCTACGGCGCCGCCTGGACGTGGACGGGCCGCCGGGGAGGCGTGCTGGTGATCGCGGTCGGGCTGGTCGCGTCCGCCCTGGTCCGTCCGCACGTCACGGTCCTCCTGGTGGCCGGGCTGCTCGGCGCCAGCGTCCTGGTGCGGGCCGAGTCCCGTCCCGAGGCGGTGCTCCTCAAGCTCTTGCGCACCGGCTTGTTCGTCGGCGCCCTCGTCGGCGCCGTGGCCGCGTCGAGCGCCTTCTTCGGGCTGTCGCAGGTCGACTCGTCGGGCGTCTCCGACGTGCTCGAGCGGACCGAGGAGCAGACCGCGCAGGGCGGGTCGAGCTTCGCCGCGGTCAACCCGTTGCTGTTCCCGGTCGCCGCCGTCACCGTCCTCTACCGCCCGTTCCCGTTCGAGGCCGGCAACCTCCAGGGCGCCATCGCGTCGGTGGAGGGAACGCTCCTCCTCTACCTCACCTGGCGCCGTCGGCGTCACCTCCTCGGGATGATCAGCCACGCCCGCGAGCGGCCGATGGTGGCGTTCACCCTGGTCTACGCGGCGGTCTTCGTGATGGCGTTCTCGCAGTTCGGCAACTTCGGGCTGCTCGCCCGCCAGCGCGTCCAGCTGTACCCGCTGCTCGTCGGGCTGCTCGCCGTCGACGCGGCGCGCGCGCCGGTGACGAGAGCGGTGCGCGCCGCTGGTGGCCGGGCCCGTGAGCGACGGACGCTGGCGGGTGCGTCGTGACCGCCCGCCCGGTGCTCCACCTGATCGCCGAGATCGGATCGGTCCACGACGGCTCGTTCGGCAACGCCGGACGGCTGATCGACGCGGCGGCGGCCGCGGGGGCCGATGCGGTCAAGCTCCAGACCCACATCGCGTCGGCCGAGACGCTCGCCTCGGCCCCCTCACCGGGGTACTTCACGGCCGAGGACCGCATGGCCTACTTCGAGCGCACGGCCTTCACGCCCGACCAGTGGGCCGCCCTCCAGCAGCGGGCCGCCGACGCCGGGGTCGCGTTCCTCTCGTCGGCCTTCTCGATCGAGGCCGTCGACCTGCTCGAGGACATCGGTGTGCTCGCCCACAAGGTGGCCTCGGGCGAGGTCACCAACCTCCCCCTGCTGGAGCGGATGGCCGCCACGGGCAAGCCGGTCTACCTCTCGTCGGGGATGAGCACGTGGGCCGAGCTCGACGCCGCCGTCGCCGTGCTCCGCCAGGGCGGCCCGCTCGTGGTGATGCAGTGCGCCTCGCGCTACCCGTGCCCGCCCGAGGAGGTCGGCCTCGACGTCATGGTCGAGATGGCGGAGCGCTACGGCACGCCCGTCGGCTTCTCCGACCACACCCTCGGTCACGCCGCCGCGGTGGCGGCGGTCGCCCTGGGCGCCGAGGTCGTCGAGAAGCACTTCACCTTCTCGACCCTGATGTACGGCAGCGACGCCCAGCACTCGATGGAGCCGGGCCCGTTCGCCCAGCTGGCCGTCATGCTCGGCGAGGCCCGCGCCGCTCGCGACGCGGTCGTCGACAAGGACCGGGCCGCCGCCGAGCTGGGCGACATGAAGCGGATCTTCGAGAAGAGCGTCGTCACCGGCCGCGCCCTCGACGCCGGCCACGTCCTCACCGGGGACGACCTGGCCTACAAGAAGCCGGGCGACGGGTTCCCCGCCTCCCGCTACCGGGAGCTGCTGGGCCGTCGCCTCGCCCGCGCCGTCCCGGCCGACCACCAGCTGTCCGAGGGAGACGTGACGTGAGGAAGATCTGCGCCGTCGTCGGGTCGCGCGCCAACTACTCGAGCATCAAGAGCGCCCTGCGCGCCGTCCAGCAGCACCCCGACCTCGAGCTCCAGCTGATCGTGGGCGCCTCGGCCATCCTCGACCGCTACGGCGCCGTGGTCGACCTCATGGAGGCCGACGGCTTCGTGCCCGCGGCCCGGCTCCACATGCTGGTCGAGGGGGAGACGCCCGCGACCATGGCCAAGTCGACCGGTCTCGGGCTGATCGAGCTCCCCACCGTCCTCGGTGGGCTCGAGCCCGACGTGGTCATCACCGTCGGCGACCGCTTCGAGACCATGGCCACCACGCTGGCCGCGGCCTACATGAACATCCCGATCGCCCACACCATGGGCGGCGAGGTCACCGGCACCATCGACGAGAGCATCCGCCACGCCGTCACCAAGTTCGCCCACATCCACTTCCCGGCGAGCGAGGACGCCAAGGAGCGGATCCTCAAGCTGGGCGAGAGGCCCGAGCACGTCCACATGGTCGGCTGCCCCCGCATCGACCTGGTCGCCGAGATCCTCGCCACCGAGACCGACGTCGACCAGAGGGTGTTCGACGAGGGCGTGGGCGACGAGATCGACCTCGACCAGCCCTTCCTCCTGGTCTCGCAGCACCCGGTCACCACCGAGTACGGGTCCGGCGAGGCCCAGATCACCGCCACCCTCGAGGCCGTCCGCAAGACCGGCATGCAGGCCATCGTGCTGTGGCCCAACGCCGACGCCGGCAGCGACGACGTCTCCCGCGGCATCCGCAAGTGGCGGGAGCAGGGGCGCGACGAGGGGATGCACTTCTTCAAGAACCTGCCGATCGGCACCTACGTCCGGCTGATGGCCCGCACCGCGTGCCTCGTCGGGAACTCGTCCAGCGGGGTGCGCGAGGGCGCCTACATCGGTACGCCCGTCGTCGACATCGGCACCCGCCAGAACGGGCGCGAGCGGGGCCAGAACGCCATGTCGGCCACCCAGGACACGGCGTCGATCAGCGAGGCGATCGCGGCCCAGGTCGCCCATGGCCGCTACGAGATGGACGCCACCTACGGCGACGGCCGGGCCGGTCAGCGCATCGCCGACATCCTGGCCGCCACCGAGCACGTCGACGTCCAGAAGATGATCACGTACTGATGGACGCCTGATGGGGGAGGTCCTCGCGGTCGTGCCGGCGCGGGGCGGGTCGGTGGGGATCCCGAGGAAGTCGATCGTTCCCGTCGCCGGGCGGCCGATGCTGGCCTGGACGGCCGAGGCCGCCCTCGGCGCCGGCTCGCTCGACCGGGTCGTCCTGTCGACCGACGACGAGGAGATGGCCGGGATCGGTGCCGACCTCGGGCTCGAGGTCCCGTTCCTACGGCCGGCCGCCCTCGCCGGCGACACGGTGCCGATGGCCGACGTCCTCGCCCACGCCCTGGGGTGGGCCACCGGTGCCGGCATCGACGTCGACGTCGTCGTGCTGCTCCAGCCGACCTCGCCGCTGCGCCGGTCGGAGCACATCGACGGAGCGGTGGCCCGGCTGGCCGACCCCACCGTCGACACCGTCGTGACCGTGGTGCCGGTGCCGCACCAGTTCAACCCGGTGTCGGTCATGCGCCGTGACGCCGACGGCACCCTCGGCCCGTACCAGGACGGCCCCCTCGTGACCCGCCGCCAGGACAAGCCCGAGGTCTGGGCGCGCAACGGTCCCGCCGTGGTGGCGACCCGGGCCCGGCTGGTCGCCGCCGGCGAGGTCTACGGGGGCCGCATGGTCGGTCACGAGATGTCCCCCCTCGACTCGATCGACGTCGACGGGCCCGACGACCTCGTCCTCGTCGACCTCCTCCTCCGCCAGCGCTGACGGCTCAGGCGCGGGTCATGCCGTCGGTGAGCGCGGCGAGGCGGGCCTGGTCGGCGGCGAAGACGGCGTCGAGGCGGCTGCGGGTGCCGGGGTCGAGGGTCGAGGTGGCCGGGCCGAAGTCCGCGCCCAGGTAGCTGTAGTTCTCGAAGGTCTTCGGGGCCCAGCGGGGCACGCCCATGAAGTCGAGGACGCGGGCGTAGGTGGCCCCGACGTCGGCGTACATGGCGTCGCTCGACACCACCAGGAACCGGTCGGCCGGGTAGTGGGCCAGCCACCGCTCCAGCTGCTCGGCGTAGCGGCTGCGCGCCAGGTACGAGCAGTGGTAGTGGATCGTGCTGACGTAGGTCGGGTCCTCGGCCAGCCGCTCCCACTCCGGCGCCAGCCGCGCCTCCTCGGCATCGACGGCGTCCTCGAACGAGAGATCCTCGATGCCGTGGCGCACCATGTGCTGCCAGTGGGAGAAGGCCCGCTCGACCGGATCCCGGACCATGACGATCAGCCGGGCGTCGGGCACCAGGGCGCGAGCCCGCTCGGGGGCGTGGGGGTGGAGGAGGTAGTACGGCGACGCCTCGAACGACACCAGGTCGCGGCCCGTCAGCCGGCGATGGGCCCGGCGCCGGGCGGCGACGGGGAAGTGGGCGCGGTACCAGCCCTCGCCCTCGGAGAAGGAGCGGGTGAAGTACTCGACCTCCTTGCGCAGCGAGGGCGCGATGCCGGGGTGGTAGCCGAGGTACTTGTAGAGCGAGCTGGTGCCGCACCGCATCCCGCCGAGGATCAGCACGTCGGGCAGGCTCCGCCACCGAGCGGTCGGGATGCGCGCCGCCAGGCGGGTCCGCACGATCCTCACCCGGGCGTCGCCGGGCACGAGCTGCTTGGCCCGATCCATGGCCCTCTGGCGGAGGACGGCGAGGTCGGACGTCACCGCCGATTCCGCCCCGTCCGGAGGGCGCGTCGGGCAGTGCCCGCCGCGCCCAGCACCGTGGTGAGAGGGCGTCGCCATCCGCTCCAACCGAGGAGCGCGGCCAGCTCCTCGGGCTCACGCAGGTGGTCGGCACCGAGCTCGTCGCGGCCCATGGCCACGGCCTCGGCGCCCGCCACCGGGCCGGCGTGGACCTCGGGCCACCACTGGTGCTCGCGCTCGGACCACCAGGCCTCCCTGGCCTCGTGGTCCGAGGCGAACTGCGGCCCGTAGACCTCGATCTCGCGGCCCAGCAGGGCGCCGTACCAGAGCGCCGTCGACACCCGGTTGGTGACCACCCGGCGGTGGGCGAGCAGCGCCTCGCGCTGGCGGTGCAGGAAGTACGGGTCCTCGCGGCCGCCGTGGCACACGACGGAGAAGCCGGCGTCGGCGTACACCGACCGGACCTCGGCGAGGGCCTCCTCCCGCCAGTAGAGGCACACGGTCACCGGCCCGTCCTCCCGCTCGAGCAGGGCGGCGGTGTACTCGGCCTCGCCGCGAGAGCCGGGCCGGCCGTGCCCGCTGTGCAGTGGGTAGGCGATCGTGCCCTCGCCGGCCGGGTGCGGCCCGGTGTCGAGGATGCGGTCCAGGTAGGCGAACGGGGCCCCGACCACGTGGACGTCGGTCAGCCCCGCCTCCTCGCACGCGGCCCGGTTGCGCTCGTTCCACACCAGCACCGGCAGGCGGCGGTCGAGGGTCTGGGTGTTCCCCATCCCCTCGACGTACTTGGTGCCGAAGCCGGCGGCGGCGTTCCACCCGTGCTGGAGGTGGGCCCACATCGCGAGCCCGTCGGGTCGGCCGCACCAACGGGCGAGGATCGTCCGGTGCCCGTAGAAGGAGTCGGTGAGGAACATCAGGTCGCACCCCCGGCGGCGGCGCCGTGGGGGAAGCGGTTGCAGTCCCAGCGGGGGAGCGCCTGCGGGCGGTCGCGCACGTCGGCGGCCGTGACGTCACGGGGCTCGACGCTGAACGACAGCGCACAGCCGGCGTCGTCCAGGATCCGCTCGGTGTCGGGGGTGAAGGTGTGCTCGCCGCCGTAGGGGTGGCAGTAGGTCCGCCGCGCCTGCGGTGGGAGCGTCTCGTCGAGCAAGGCGACCGAGCGGGCCACCTCGACGGCCTGCTCGGGGGGCGACAGGCGCGACATCACCCGGTGGGAGTGGCCGTGGCTGCCCACGATCGAGCCGGACGAGACCAGCGTCGCCAACCCGGCCGGGGTGGCGTACAGCGCCTGGGCCGCGCCGGGGTCGCGGTCGAGGGCCGTCTCGATGGCGGTGAGGACCTCGTCCCGACGGTCGAAGGGCACGACGTAGTTGAGCAGTCGCTTGAAGGTGGTGGTGGCCTCGTCGTCCTCTTGGCCCTGGTAGGCGCCGGTCTCGAACTCGGCCCGACGGTCGGACGTGAGCTCGGACCGGTCGACGGTGGCGTGGAGGGCGCGCCGGCAGGCCGGGCCGCCGTGCCGCCCCAGCAGGTGGTGGATCCGGTGGACGTCGAGCACGATCCCCTCGGTGTGCGGCGCCGACGGGACGAAGAACAGGCCCCAGAGGTCGCGCTCGACGAGCTCCGGCAGCACGACGTCGACGTGGTCGGCCAGGCCGTCGTCGAAGGTCAGCACGACCCCGGGCGGGACGGGGCCGCCGTCGGCCGCGGCCACCACGTCGTCGCGCGCGGCGAAGCCCTCGGTGGCCGCGAAGTGGTCGAGCTGGCGCCGGAAGCCGTCGAGCGGGAGGTACCGGAGGTGCGGGAGGTCGTCGGACGACGGCCGCACGTAGTGGTACATCACGACCCGCAACGCGACCCCCTTTCGGCCCATCGTCGATCGTCGCCGAGCGTACCGACACGGTCCCGCCGGGCCCGAACACCCGCCCCGAGGGACCCCCGTCGGACGTGGTGCCGTCGCTATGCTCGGCCCGCCGTGGGGGCCGTCGAGCAGGGGGAAACCCGTCGAGTGACCAGCGTGCGTGACCTGGCGAGCCGCGTGGCCGCCACCGCTCGCGCCCACCCGGATCGTCCCGCCCTGGCGGTCGACGACACGACCCTCACCTACACCGAGATGTGGGCCGCGGCGGCCCGTCTCGCCGGCGCGCTGCAGGAGGTCGCGGCCGAGGGTCCGCCCCTCGTGGCCGTGCTGGCCCAGCGCAGCCGCACCGCCTACCTCGGCATCCTCGGCGCCCTGGCCTCGGGCCGGGGCTACGTCCCGCTCCACCCGGGCTTCCCGGCCGTCCGCACGGCGTCGATGCGCGAGCGATCGGGCGCCAGAGCGGTCGTGGTCGGCCCGGAGGCGCTCCCGGCCCTGGCCGACCTGGTCGCGGCCACCGACGGGCCGTTGGCCGTCGTCCTGCCCGACGTCGACCGGGCCGATGTGCCGGCCCCGCTCGCCTCCGCCCTGGCCGCCGGTGGCCACACCGTGCTCGACCGGGCGGATGTCGCCGGGTGCACCCCGCTCGACGACCCCGTGCCGGTGAGCGACGACGCCGTCGCCTACCTCCTGTTCACCTCGGGCAGCACGGGCGTGCCCAAGGGCGTCGCCGTCAGCCAGGCCAACGTGTCGGCGTACCTCGACCACGTCGTCGACGCCTACGCCATGGGTCCCGGCGACCGGGCCTCGCAGATGTTCGACCTCACCTTCGACCTCAGCGTCCACGACCTCTTCGCCACCTGGTCGTCGGGGGCCGCGCTCCACGTGGTGCCGGCGGCGGCGGTCATGGCCCCGGCCAAGCTGATCCGAGCGCACGAGCTGACCCTCTGGTTCTCGGTGCCCTCGGTGGCGATGGTGATGGCGCGGCTGCGGATGCTGAAGCCGGGGGCGTTCCCCAGCCTGCGGGCGAGCCTGTTCTGCGGCGAGCCCCTGCCGTCGGAGACCGCCCGGCGCTGGATCGAGGCCGCGCCCGGCTCGGTCGTCGACAACCTCTACGGCCCCACCGAGGCCACCATCGCCATCACCTCGTACCGGGTCACCGCCGCGGTCGCCGAGGGCGTGGTCCCCCTGGGCCGGGCCTTCCCCGGCCAGCGCACGGCCGTCGTGGGGCCCGACCTGGAGCCGGTGGCGTCCGGGGAGGTCGGCGAGCTCCTGCTGGGCGGCACCCAGGTCACGGCCGGCTACCTGGCCGACCCCGAGCGGACGGCCCAGCAGTTCGTCACCCCCGCCGCCCTCGACGGCCGGTGGTACCGCACCGGCGACCTCGTCCACGAGCGCGACAGCGTCCTCCACTACCGGGGCCGCGTCGACGACCAGGTGCAGGTCAACGGGTTCCGCGTCGAGCTCCAGGAGGTCGACGTGGCGGTGCGGGCCGCCGCCGGCGTCGAGCTGGCCGCCGCCGTGGCCTGGTCGAGCGACGGTGGCCCCCGGGCCGACGCGGTCTACGCCTTCGTCGCCGACCCCGCCCTGGACGAGGCGGCCGTCGTGGCCGGCTGTCGTGATCGCCTCCCCGCCTACATGGTGCCGACGCGCGTCCTGCCCCTCGACGACCTGCCCCTGAACGCCAACGGGAAGATCGACCGTCGCGCCCTCGGTGCCATCCTCCGGGAGCAGCTCGGTGCCTGACCCCGGAGGCTCCCGCACCCGCCTCAAGGAGGCGCTGGCCCGCCCGGCCTCGCGCCGTCCGGGCCCGGGGCTGACCGTCCTCGTCTACCACCGCGTCGGTGGCGGCACCCCCGACGAGCGCGACATCACGACGGCCGCCTTCACCGCCCAGGTGGACGAGCTGGCGCGCCATCGGGTGGTCGACCTCGACACCGCCCTCGACGAGCTCGAGGCCGGCGACGACTCGCCCAAGGTGGCGATCACCTTCGACGACGGCTTCGCCGACGTCGCCGACCCCGTCCTGCCGATCCTGGTCGAGCGGGCCCTGCCGTTCACCCTGTACTTGGCGACGGCGTACGTGGGCGGCGAGATGCACTGGGAGGGGAGCACCGCCACCGGCCCCGGGCCGGCCCTGAGCTGGGACCAGGTCGGCGCCCTCGTCGACAGCGGGCTGGCGACCATCGGCAACCACACCCACGACCACGCCCGGCCCGAGCAGCTGGACGAGGCGCAGCTCGACCGGTGCTCGGCCGTCATCCGCGACCGCACCGGGTCCGTGCCCCTGCACTTCGCCTACCCGTGGGGCATCGTCGTCCCCCGGTGCGAGCCGGCGCTGCGGGCCCGCTTCCGCTCGGCCGCCACCGGGAGCGTGGGCCGCCACTGCGCCGGGGACGACCCGCTGCAGATGCGGCGGGTGCCGGTCCGCGGGTCCGACCCGATCGAGTTCTTCCGCGCCAAGCTCACCGGCCGTCTCCTCCCCGAGCGGGCATACGGTGTGGTGGTCGCGGGCGCCAAGCGCCTCGGCGCCCGCCCGGCCCGACCCCGAGACAGCCGTTGATGCACGTCGTGTACCTCACCCCCTCGATGACCCGGCGCTCGGTGATCCGCGCCAACCAGGTGGCGTGGCTCCGGCGGCTGACCGAGCAGCCCGCCGTCGAGAAGGTCACCCTGATGGTGGGGGAGGCCGATCCGGCCGACGTGCCTCCGGGGGTGCGGGTCGTGCCGTGCGATCGGGATTCGGTCCGCTCCCTCCTCGGCGCGGTGGTGGACGCCGTCCGGCACCGCCGCGAGCCGGTCGACATGTACGTCGGCGCGCAGTGTGCGGCGCGCGACCTCGCCGTGCTGGTGGTGCTCAGGCTCATCCGGCCGGCGCCGGTGTTCGTCTGGAAGGCCCACCCGGCGCTGTCTCGATGGTTCGTGCTCCTGGGGCGCGTCGGCACCACGAGGATCATGACGGCCACCAAGAGCTCGCTCCCCGCCAGCCTCCGGGGGAAGGTGGACGTCATCGGTCACGGCATCGAGATCGCCGAGCCGGGCGCCGACGTGATCCGGGACCGGGACCTGGTGATCTTCGGCCGCATGTCCCGGATCAAGCGCATCGAGGAGTCGCTCGACGCCATCGGTGCCTCGGTCGCGAGGGCCGACTGGCCGCGCACCGTGGACCTGATCGGCCCGATCGACGACGAGCGCCGGAGCGCCCTGGAGCGGCACATCACGACGACGGGACTCGACGGGCGCGTCGTGATCCGCGGTCCCGTCGACCATCGGGAGGTCGGGTCGACGCTGCGGCGGTACCGGTTCGC
>DASVEC010000017.1:0-5507 GCA_036380755.1 Iamia sp.
GATCGCCCACCTGGTCGGGCTGCAGGCCCAGGAGCCGCTCGACCCCTACACGGGGCTGTGGTCGCGCCTCGAGGGGTTCGACCCCCACGACCTCGGCACCCGTCTCGAGGACCGCACGCTGGTCCGGCTGGTGACCCTGCGGGGCACCGTGCACCTCCACACCGCCGCCGACGCCCTGGTCGTGCGGGCCCTGGTCCAGGACCTCATGACCCGGCGCATCTCGCCCGGGAACATGTTCGGCCGCGCCCTCGCCGGTCTCGACCTCGACGCCATCCTCGCCGACGTCTGGGCGTGGATCGGGGCCGAGCCCCGCACCGGCGCCGAGGTCAAGGCCCGGCTGGCCGATGCCGGCAGCGCCGACCTCGATCGCCTCGTCGATGCGGTCAAGTACGCCCTCCCCCACGTCCAGGTCCCGCCCCGCGGGGTGTGGGGCAAGAAGGGCCAGGCCCGGTGGGCACCGCTCGACCAGTGGCTCGGCCGCCCCGTCCCCGAGCCCGGCCCGGCCGAGGAGGATGCCCTGATCCTCCGCTACCTCGCCGCCTTCGGCCCGGCCAGCGCGGCCGACATCACCACCTGGTCGGGGTGGACCGGGGTGCGGGCCAAGCTCGACCGCCTGTCCGACCGTCTCGTGCGGTACCGCCACGAGGACACGAACCGGGAGCTGGTCGACGTCCCCGACGGGCTGCGGCCCGACGCCGACGTCCTCGCCCCGGTCCGGTTCCTGCCCGAGTTCGACAACGTGGTGCTGAGCCACGCCGACCGCAGCCGCATCGTCCCCCCGGACCTGGGCTCGAACCACGTGCTGGGGCTCGACCCCCGGCCGCGCGTGGTGCTGGTCGACGGGATGGTCGGCGGGCTGTGGCGGATCGACCACGGCGACGACCGAGCCCGCCTGGTCCTGCGTCCGATGGTGCGCTGGACGAAGGACCAGACCCGCGACGCCCGGGCCGAGGGCGCCGCCCTCCTGCGTCTCCACGCCCCCGACGCCGACCACGACGTCGAGGTGGCCGATCAGCCGGCGCGGTAGGCCGACGGGGGGACGCCCGTGACCCGGCGGAAGGCGGCGCCGAACGCGCTCGAGGTGGCGTAGCCCACGTCGCCGGCGATGGCGGCGATCGGGCGATCGGTGAGCAGCAGCCGGAGGGCGGCCGCCACCCGGGCCCGGGCCCGCCACTCGTGGAACCCGAGACCGGTGCCGGCCCGGAAGGCGCGCTGCAAGGTGCGGTCGCTGGCCCCCACGGTGCGGCCCCAGGCCTGGAGCGTGCGGGCGTCGGCCGGGTCGGCCAGGAGGGCCTCGGCCACCCGCCGGGCCCGGTCGTCGGGGGGGAGCGGGAGGTCGAGCAGGTCGGCCTCGACCGGCTGGAGGACGTCGAACAGCACCGCCTCGGCCCGCGTCCGCGCCTCCGGGGCCAGGTCGGGGTCGAGCAGGCGGGCGACGAGCAGCGTGACGAGGGGGTCGACGGCCACGACCGCGGTGCGCTCCCACCCGATCGGGCACCGGGCCGGGTCGAGCCACAGGGTGGTCATCTCCGCCGCGCCGAGGGCATCGACGCTGTGCTCGACGCCGGCCGGGATCCACAGCGCCCGGGCCGGCAGCACGATCCACGTCCTCCCCTCGGCCTCCAGGGCGATGGCCCCGTCGCCCGTGGCCACGCTCAGCTGGTGGGCGGCGTGCTGGTGCGACGCGAACCGGGTGCCCGACGCCAGGGGCCACGTCGTCACCACCGTGCCGTGGCCGGTGGTCGGAAGGGGCTCGTGTCCGGAACGCGCTATGGGATGTCACGCTACCCCGTACCCGACGAGGGCGGCCGACCGTAGCGTCGCCCCCGTGAACGAGGGACACGACATCTGCGACAGCCCCGAGTGGCGGGAGACCGTCCGCGACCTCATCATCCCGTGGGCCCAGGCCGCGGTGGAGCTGGGCGACGACGTGCTCGAGGTCGGGCCCGGCTTCGGTGCCACCACCGACGTGTTCCGCCAGCAGGTCGCCCGGCTGACCTCGGTCGAGATCGACCCGACCCTGGCCGCCCGGCTGGCCGATCGCCTGGCGGGCACCAACGTCACCGTCGTCGAGGGCGACGCCACCGCCCTCGACCTCCCCGACGGCCGCTTCACCGGCGCGGTGTGCTTCTCGATGCTGCACCACGTCCCGACCCCGGAGCGGCAGGACCGGATCTTCGCCGAGGTGGCCCGGGTGCTGCGGCCGGGCGCGCCCTTCGTGGCCTCGGACAGCGTCCACAGTGCCGACCTGGAGGACTTCCACGAGGGCGACACCTACCTGCCCCTCGACCCGGCGACGGTGGCGGACCGGCTGGCTGCCCAGGGCTTCGTCGACATCGAGGTCGAGAGCCACGACCAGGGCTGGGCCGCCCGGGCCCGGACACCCGCCTGACCCTCGGATTCGCGGTCCCCTGGTCGATGATGGGGGGATGAGGACGACGGCGCGGATGGTGGGGGTGGTGCTGGCCCTCGTCGCGGTGGTGGCCGGCTGCGGGCGCGGGGGCGACGCCGAGGAGGTCACCGTGGTGCGCGAGCTCGACGTGCTCGAGGGTGTCGAGGCGACCGGCTCGGCCCGCGTCGCCGTCACCGTCGATCTCGAGCTGGAGGAGCCCGTCATGGGCCCCGACGACGCCGAGGATCTGTCGACGGTGCGGATCAGCGGCACCGGAGAGGGCGTCATGGGCTTCGGCGCCGACCGCTACGAGATCGCCACCGCGACCACCTTCGAGGGCGAGGGGATCGCCGACCCGGCGCCCGGCGTCGTCCAGCACGCCGAGGTCCGCCGGATCGACGGCCGCATGTGGACGCGCGTCTGGAACGAGGACGAGGAGGCGGGGTCCTGGATCGAGACACCGGTCCCCGCGGCCGACGACGACGATGTCTTCGGCAACGTGCTCCAGGACCCGAGCGTCATCCTGGAGCGCCTCCGCGACGAGGCCCGGTCGTTCACCGAGGCCGGGCCGGACGAGGTGCGGGGTGACGCGACGACCCGCTGGCGGGCCGAGGTCGACCGCGAGGCGGTGGACAGCGGCGAGGGCCTCTGGACCGACGAGGACGGGGACGTGGTCTCCGTCGACGTCTGGATCGACGACCAGGACCGCCTCCGGCGGATCGAGGCGGGTGGGCTGACGCTCGAGCTGTGGGACTTCGGCGTGGACGTCGACGTCGAGGTCCCCGCCGACGTGCTGGAGATGCCCGGGGGGCCCGACACCGGCGCGGCCCTCGACGCCATGGAGGAGGTCCTCCCGCAGGTCGAGGGCGAGTGGACGGCGCAGGCGACGGGCAGCACCGCCGACACCGACTGGACGGTCTTCTCCGCGCCCGGATCGATGGACGGCGAGGCGACCACCTGCCGGACCTTCGAGCTGGCCGGCGACGGACCCGTCGGCGAGGTGCCCCCGATGGTGGAGGACCTCCCGGTGGCGATGCACGGCGCCACCTTCGCGACGTGTGGCAACGGCACCGTCGCCACCACCAGGGGCCGGTTCGAGGCCGAGCCCGACGTGCAGATCCTGGTCCCGATGGCCGACCCGCCCCCTGCCCTGGTGGCCTTCGTCGTGGCCCCCGGCCGCGCCGCGGGCGGCATCCGCCTCGTGCGCGACGGCGCCGATGCCGTCGAGCTCGCCGTCGACGCCTCCGGCGTGGCGGTGTGGGACGGGACCGGTTCGCCGGGCGTCACCGCGGTCGAGCTCGACGGGGGCAGCGTCACCTGCGCCATCGCCGACCTGCCGGGGTTCGCCGGGGGGACCGACGGCGGCGGCTTCGACCCCGAGGGCGCGATGGCGCGAGCCGGCGTCGTCCTCGAGCCCTGCACCTCGCGCTGACCGGCTAGCAAGGACGCCGTGGGACCGGATCGGTGGTACGAGCCCATGGCCGCCACCCTGGCGCCCGAGGCCCGGCTCCCGGCCGGCGACGGTGGGTGGACGTTCGAGCGCAAGCTCGACGGTGTGCGGCTCCTGGCCTGGGTGGTCGACGGCGAGGTCACGCTGCTGTCCCGCAACCGCATCCACCAGGAGGACGTCTACCCCGAGGTGGTCGACGGGCTGGCCGAGCAGATCACCGTCGACGCCGTGGTCGACGGCGAGGTGGTGGCCTACGACGACGACGGCCACACCAGCTTCAGCCTCCTCCAGCAGCGGATGCACGTGCACAGCGAGGCCCGGTCCCGCCGCAACCCGGTGCGGACCACGTTCGTCGTCTTCGACCTGCTGTGGGTGGCGGGCCGCGACGTACGCGACCTGCCGCTCCGGGACCGCAAGGTCCTGCTGGCCCAGGTGGTCGAGCCGGGCGGGGCCATCGAGCTGGCCGACGGGCTGGAGGGGTCGTCCGACGACCTCGTCGACCAGGCCCGCGCCGCCGGGTGGGAGGGGCTCATCGCCAAGCGGGCGGACAGCCGCTACCAGGGTCGCCGGAGCCGGGACTGGCTCAAGCTCAAGGTGGTGCGGGAGCAGGAGATGGTCGTCGTGGGGTGGACGCCGCCGTCGGGTGGGCGGGTCGCCCTCGGTGCCCTGCTCCTCGGGTACAACGACGAGGGCCGGCTGCGGTACGGCGGCAAGGTCGGTACCGGCTTCACCGAGCCGGTGCTCCGCGACCTGCGGGCCCGG
The DNA here is from genome assembly GCA_036380755.1 of Iamia sp. Taxonomy (GTDB): domain Bacteria; phylum Actinomycetota; class Acidimicrobiia; order Acidimicrobiales; family Iamiaceae; genus Iamia. The sequence continues at coordinate 4,605 of DASVEC010000017.1, forward strand.
CTGGAGGCCATCGAGGTCGACGCCCCACCGGTGGTCGACCCGCCCCGGGAGAAGGGCGCCCGCTGGGTCCGCCCCGAGCTGGTGGCCCAGGTGGGCTTTGGCGACTGGAGCCCCGCCGGCCGGCTCCGCCACCCGCGGTACCTCGGCCTCCGGGTCGACAAGGACCCCGCCGACGTGGTCCGCGAGTGAGATCGGGAACCTCAGGCCGGGTGCGGGGATAGGGGGGCATGACCGACCCACCCGACGAGCCCGACGACGCCGAGCTGTGGCGCCGCATCCGGGCCGACGACGCCGACGCCTTCGGGCTCCTCTTCGCCCGTCACGGCCCCCGCATCCACGGCTACGCCCTGCGGCGCAGCGGTGACCCCACCGTGGCCGAGGACGTCACCGCGGTGGTGTTCCTCGAGGCCTGGCGGCGTCGCGGCAGCGTCACCCTCGGCCAGCCGTCGGCCCTGCCGTGGCTGTACGGCGTGGCCGCCAACGTGACCCGCCGGTGGCACCGCAGCCGGCGTCGCCACCACGCCGCTCTGGCCCGGTTGTCGAGCCTGCCTCCTCGCAGCCCCGAGCTGGTCGAGGTCCAGGCCGAGGCGACGGCGCGCTCCCGCGCCGTGCTCAGCCAGGTCCAGGCCCTGCCTCGCCGCGAGCGCGACGTCCTCGTCCTGTCGGTGTGGGAGGGCCTCTCGCACGACGAGATCGCCGTCGCCCTCGGCATCGCCCCCGGCACCGTCAAGTCCCGCCTCAGCCGGGCCCGGGCCCGTCTGGACCCCGACGCCCCGAGCCCACCCGTTCCCGCCCCCACGCCCCTCACCATCTTGGAGACCCCGTCATGACCAGCACGCCCACCCTCGACCCCCAGCGCACCGACCAGATCCGGTCGTTCCTCGTCACCGAGGCGGCGGCCGA
>DASVEC010000018.1:0-3123 GCA_036380755.1 Iamia sp.
ACCGGCTGTCGGCGGCTGCCCTGCTCGACCTGGCCTCCCCCCGGGCCGAGCTGATCGACGTGGGCAAGGCGCCCGGGCACGCCCGGCTCACGCAGGACCAGATCAACGCCCTCCTCGTCGAGCGGGGCCTCGCCGGCCAGCAGGTCGTGCGGCTCAAGGGCGGCGACCCCTTCGTCTTCGCCCGGGGCGGCGAGGAGGCGGCCGCGCTGGCCGCGGCCGGCGTCCCCTACGAGGTCGTGCCCGGCATCACCTCGGCCATCGCCGTGCCCGCCTACGCCGGCATCCCCGTCACCCAGCGCTTCTCGTCCACCGCCTTCACCGTCATCACCGGTCACGAGGACCCGTCGGCGGGCGAGGGGACGATCGACTGGGAGGCGGCGGCCCGCCTCGGTGGCACCCTCGTCATCTTGATGGGCGTGGCCCGCTGGCCGGTGATCGCCGAGCGCCTCCTCGCCGGCGGGCTCCCGCCCGACACGCCGGCGGCCGCCGTGCGCTGGGGCACCCGGCCCGACCAGCACACGACCCGGGCCACCCTCGCCACGCTGGGCGACCACCCGCTGGAGTCGCCGTCGGTGATCGTCGTGGGCCGGGTGGCGGCCACCGACCTGCGCTGGTTCGAGGACCGCCCGCTGCTCGGCCGGCGCGTCATCGTGACCCGGACCCGCATGCAGGCGTCCGAGCTGAGCCGGGCGCTCGGCGAGCTGGGGGCCGAGCCCCTCGAGATCCCCGTCATCGCCATCGAGCCGCCGAGCGACGGGGGCACGGCGTTGCGGGCCGCCGTCGCCGCCATCGCGTCGGCGACCTGGCTGGTCCTCACCTCGCCCAACGGGGTCGCCCACACCTTCGCCCACATCCCCGACACCCGGGCGCTGGGCGGAGTGCGCGTCGCCGCCATCGGTCCCGGCACCGCCGACGCCCTGAGCCGGTTCCGCGTGCGGCCCGACCTCGTGCCCGCGCGGTTCGTGGCCGAGGCGCTGCTCGACGCCTTCCCCGACCCGCCGGCCGGGGGCGGGCGGGTCGTGATCGCCCGGGCCGAGGAGGCGCGCGAGGTGCTGCCCGAGGGGCTGCGGAGGCGCGGCTGGGACGTCGACGTGGTGCCGGCGTACCGCACCGTGCCCGCCCCGGTCGATGTCGTCGCCCGCCACGACGTGGACACGGCCGACGCCATCACCTTCACCTCGTCGTCCACCGTGAGCCGCTTCGTCGAGGCCTTCGGTGCCGACGCCGTGCCCCCGGTCGTGGCCTGCATCGGGCCGGTCACGGCCGCGACCGCCCGCGACCTCGGTCTGACCGTGGCCGTCGAGGCGACCGAGCACACCATCGCCGGGCTGGTCGACGCCCTCTGCCGGCATCTCGCCCCGGACGATTCGTAGCGGCAACACCACGATCTGTGTTTGACCCGGGCGTGACGTGGCACACTCCGGGCCATGCCCGCACCCGCCCCGCCCGCTGGCCTCGTCGTCGCCCCCGAGGTGGCCGAGGCCCTGGCCACCGGGGCGCCGGTCGTGGCCCTCGAGTCCACGCTCATCAGCCACGGCCTCCCCCGACCCGACAACCGGGAGGCCGCCGTCCGCATCGAGGACGAGGTGCGCGCCGCGGGAGCCGTCCCCGCCACCATCGCCATGGTCGACGGGCGCGCCCGCATCGGGCTCGACGAGGCGGCCCTCGAGGTCATCGCCACCTCCGACGAGGTCGCCAAGGTCAGCGTGCGCGATCTGGCCGTCGTCGCCTCCCGGAGCGGGCACGGCGCCACCACCGTCGCCGCCACCGCCCACCTGGCCACCCGGGCCGGCATCGCCCTCTTCGCCACCGGCGGGCTCGGAGGCGTCCACCGCGACGCCTCCCGGACCTGGGACGAGTCGGCCGACCTGCTCGTCCTGGCCCGCACGCCGATCACGGTGGTGTGCGCCGGGGTGAAGTCGATCCTCGACGTGGCCGCGACCCTCGAGCGGCTGGAGACGCTCGGCGTCACGGTCGTCGGCTACGGCACCAGCCGGTTCCCCGCCTTCTACCGACCGGATTCGGGCTTCGACCTGGAGTGGCGCTGCGACACGCCCGAGGAGGTGGCGGCCGTGCTGGCGGCCCGCGCCGCCCTCGGCACCGAGGACAGCGCCCTGGTCGTCGCCAACCCGGTGCGGGAGGAGCAGGCGCTGCCGCAGGAGATGCACGACCGGGTGCTGGGCGAGGGTCTCGACCTGGCGGCCCGGACCGACATCCGGGGCAAGGACGTCACCCCGTTCCTCCTGGCCTACTTCCACCAGGCCACGGCGGGCGCCAGCCTCGAGGTCAACGTCGACCTGGTCCTGGCCAACGCCGCGCTGGCGGCCCGGATCGCGGCGGCGCGCTCGGCCGGTGCCTGAGGGCCGGTCCGGTCGGCCCGGCCGCGTCCTCGTCGTCGGCGACCTCCTCGTCGACGTCGTCGCCCGGCCCGAGGGGCCGCTGCGGGTCGGGAGCGACACCGCGGCACGAGTTCGGCTCGCCGGCGGGGGGTCGGCGGCCAACACGGCGGCGTGGATCGTCGCCGCCGGGGGATCGGCCGCGCTGGCCGCCGCCGTGGGTGACGACGAGCTCGGAGCCGTGGCCCGGCGCGACCTGGCCGGGGCCGGGGTCGACCTGGTCGGGCCGACGCTGCCGGGTGTCGCCACCGGCACGTGCGTGGTCATCGTCGGGCCCGACGGCGAGCGGACCATGCTCCCCGACCGGGGCGCCAACGACGCCCTGCCCGCGTCGGCGGTCGCCGCCGCCGTCGACCGTGCCGCGTGGGTGCACGTCTCGGGCTACGCCCTGCTCCACAAGGGCTCGCGGCCGGCGGGTGTCGCCGCGCTGACGGCCGGTCGCGACGCGGGCATCCCGACATCGGTCGACGCCGCCAGCTCGGGCCCGCTGCGCGACATCGGCGCCGCGGCGGCCCGCGACCTGATCGCCGGGGCGGACGTGCTCTTCGCCAACGCCGACGAGATCGACGCCCTGGGCGGGCTCGACGCCGTGCGCGCGCACGTCGGCGCCGTCCTGCTCAAGGAGGGCCCCGCCGGGGCGACCTGGACCGACGGCGCCACGACCGTCTCGGTGCCGGCGGCCCCGGTCGACGTCGTCGACACCACCGGCGCCGGCGATGCCCTGGCC